>NZ_JBDGDM010000009.1:96494-100414 GCF_040908885.1 Ruminococcus sp. RTP21358st1_G6_RTP21358_211008 | reverse complement strand
GTGGCATTTTTCAAGCACATCTTCAGCAAGATCAGAGGCAGAATCTATATTTTCTGAATTGCTTTCCTTCTTGCCATATTGTTTAGTAAAACAAGAATTCATGCTAAAGGGCACCTCACAAGGTGTCTTTTATTATGGATTTTTATCCGGAAAGGAGGAAAAACCCGATGATATTCGAACAACCAGTCAATATATACTCGCAGGATTATGTACTGAAGCGTTTCCAGTCTAATGAAACAGCTGTCCAAGTAGTCAGAGGAAAGCTCTCTGCACTGATCAGCGAGTCAGAATTGATTGAGCTGCAGAACAGCAAGGCAACCATGTACAGTAAACTTGCATCAGCCGTACTGGATATAAACAGCCTTCAGCTGCAGTTTTCCGATATCAGCAGTAAATATGATACCGTAACCGGTCAGTATAGCTCCCTGGACGCAAAAGTAGCAGATTACAAAGCAGGCTTGGATGGACTTTCGGTAAACCTGACCAACCTTAGTACCAGGATAAACAATGACTATTCCACGACTACGGCAATGAATGCAGCCATTAAAGCCAGTGTGGATGGGCTGTCCAGTACTGTTTCACAGACTTATGCAACAACGCAAAATGTTAAATCTTCACTGGCAGAAGCAGATACCAATGCAAAGAAATATGCAGACAGTGCACAGAACACAGCAATAAGCCAGGCACAGCAAGACGCAACGTCCAAGGCAGATGCAGCGGAATCCAATGCAAAGGCTGATACCGATAATAAACTGAAGAGTTATTCCACTACCATAGCCATGAATTCTGCAATCAAGCAAATGGCCGACAGTATAACACTTAGCGTTTCCAAGACCTATGCGACAGGAGCAGATCTCTCAGCTGGTCTATCCGGCGCAGACCAGAAGGCTAAAAACTATGCGGACAGTGCCTTACAATCAGCGGATAAATCCGCAAAGGGATATGCGGATGCGGCACAAAGTGCAGCCGTAAAAGCTGCGAATGCAAATACAGAAGAACTTCTGAAATCGTATCCGACTGTAACTGCTATGGAATCTGCTATTAAGCAGAATGCGGATTCCATCACAGCATCTGTTTCAAAGACTTATGCAACTAAGGAGGGGCTGAACGACGCCAGTACAAAGATATCAAATCTAGAGACCTGGAAGTCCCAGGCCGCACTGAAAATCACAGATTCCGCAATCGTCAGCACCGTAACCAGTTCCACATCCTGGAGCAAAAAGGCAGACAAAGCCAGCCTGATCTCTCAGATCAACCAGTCTGCAGAAAGTATTTCCATTAGTGCAAGTAAGATTAATCTGAATGGAGTGGTAACTGCTAATAGCTATTTTTGCATTTTAACCGATGGAAGTATAAAAAGCGTCAAAGGTACGCTGGGAGGATGGACGATATCGTCCGATAAAATTCAGTCACGTTTTGCCGGAATAGATGCGCTGACTATACACTCGGATGGATATTTAAAATTCGGAACGTGTAAAATAAGTTCAACCGGAGGAGCACTTACAGTAAAAAACGGCTTACATCTTTACACAAATGTAAATACAGATAGCAGTGGTTTTGACGATGGCACGGAGAGATTCAAGATATTCGGATTAGGTCATGTATCGTCTGGAGGACATCTGGTATTTGACAGTGATGGGGCTACGGTTTCTTATTTATCCAGTTCATCCAGAAGATACAAGAACCATATCCGGGACATGACAGATAATGATATACAAAATCTGTATAAGCTTCCAACCGTGTTCTTTGTTTATAAGCCTGGCTATCTGGAAAAAGACAGCGCCGTTCCCATTCCCGGGCTTTACGCAGAGGATGTGGAACAGTACCTTCCATTAGCTGCCAGATACCAGAACGGACTGATTGAAGACTGGAATGAAAGAGCTGTGATCCCGTATCTGATCAAGGCAATCCAGCTGCAGCACGAAGAAATTGAAGCATTGAAAAGAAAGGTGGCGTGAAAATTATATGAACGAACCCAGAGCGAGACCGTGTAACCGGTCTTATTTTTATACCATAAAATAATATAATAAGAAGGAGAACACATAATTATGAAGGTGATTGATACGTATAATGCCATTGTTGGCGCAGCTGTTGCTGTATTGAGCTATATCTTTGGAGAGCACTGGATCCTGTTTGCATTGTTCCTGGCATTTAATGTTGCTGACTGGATCACAGGCTGGATGAAAGCCAGACTGACACACAAGGAAAATTCCAAAGCCGGATGGAAAGGAGTCCTGAAAAAACTGGCTTACTGGATCATGATTGCGGTAGCCTTTGGGGCATCTGCAGTGTTCGTGGAAATCGGAAAGACGCTTGGTGTTGATCTGGGAATCACCACATTACTTGGCTTCTTTGTCCTGGCATCCCTGTTAGTAAATGAGATTAGGTCTATTTGTGAGAATCTGGTGGAGATGGGAGTGGACGTCCCAAAGATTCTGATCAAGGGACTGGAAGTGGCAGACAAGGCAATCAATAAAGATGGAGAAGATATTGACGAGGGCGAGTGATCGCCCTCCTTTTTGAAAGGAGAATTTCAACATGAAATATTTTATCTGTGTAGGTCACGCGAACTATGGCGGTGGCGTCATCTCATCGGCAGATGGCACCAGCAAAGGTGGCGTAAACGAATACAAATACAACAAGGAACTGGCACCTTATGTGTGCAAATGGCTTAAGGCAGCAGGACATGAGGCAACCTTGTGTATTGCTCCGGAAGGTCAGCTGCATTCCCTGAATGATGAAATCAAGTATTTCATTGAAGAAGAACATAAACAGAACTATGATCTGTCCGTCCAGCTTCATCTGAATGCCTTTAATGGAGAGGCATATGGCTGCGAAGCATACTGTTACAATGCAAATGGTCTTCCGGAAGCTCAGCGGATCAGTGCGAAGCTCGGTACTGTCTGGCATGACAGAGGAGCTGAAGAACGTCCAGGTTTGTACTGGACCAGAAAGACCAAGGCAAAAGCAGTTCTGGTAGAATCTTTCTTCTGTGATAACAAGGACGATTATGCCAAAGCGAAAAAACTTGGTATGGACGCTCATGGCAAGCTGATTGCAGAGGGCATCCTGGGAAAAACAATCACAATTGCGCCGGCGCAACCAAAAGCAAAGTATTACATCCAGGCAGGAGCCTATGGGACAAAAGAAAATGCAGACGTGATGGTTAAAGTACTTAAGAAAAAGGGATTTTCAGCAAGTATCCGCAAAGTAACCGGCTCCGTCCCATACCGCGTCCAGGTCGGCACCTACAGAACAAAGAAGGCTGCCAATAAGGTGGTAAAGAAGCTGAAGACAGCAGGCTTCACAGTCCTGGTGAAGAGTTTGTGATGTCGAATGCTGTCGTACTATCTCGCACGATAAAGCTCGACAGATGAGGTAGAATCTGGTACAGTAAAACTGAACATGAGATTTCCCTTAGATAAGAAAAGCCCTTACAATCCCGCGAGTTGCCCCTCAGGAGAGTAAAGGCTTTTCTTCTTATATTATAAATCTTGCTTTATTTTTTCTGGAAAATGTGAGGGGCAAGAATCCTGCCCCTTAAGGGGCAAAATCTCTGCCCCTCGAGGGGCAAAAAAGGGGCAGAGTTTTGACACACTTTATCTACCTCCTGAACATTCGGAGTCCAAAAAAGCCCGCAAAACAGGCGCTTTGCAGGCTTTTGACACTTCTTGATAAAATAAAAAAATGCGGAAGATGGGACTTGAACCCACACAAGCGCAATGCTTACAAGATCCTTAGTCTTGCTCGTCTGCCAGTTCCGACACTTCCGCATATCGCATTTCACAGAGATAAAAATCTCTACGCGATCAGATATTAAATTGTAACTACTTACGTAGTACATGCGGAAGATGGGACTTGAACCCACACAAGCGCAATGCTTACAAGATCCTTAGTCTTGCTCGTCTGCCAGTTCCGAC
>NZ_JBDGDM010000009.1:76240-96396 GCF_040908885.1 Ruminococcus sp. RTP21358st1_G6_RTP21358_211008 | reverse complement strand
ACACTTCCGCATATCGCATTCATAGAGGAAAAACCTCTGCGCGATAAAATATGAAATTGTGACTATTAAATAGTCATGCGGAAGATGGGACTTGAACCCACACGAGCGCAATGCTCACAAGATCCTTAGTCTTGCTCGTCTGCCAGTTCCGACACTTCCGCATATCGCGTTTTTCGGAGAAAGTTTTCTTTCTCGCTGCGACGGATATTAGTATAACAAAGGGGTATATGATTGTCAACACATTTTTTGAAAAAAATTAAAAATTTTCAAGTTTTTTTTGAAAAAAAGAGGAATTTGAAATTTTGTGTAGAATATAATTAATAGGAGGAAGATTATCGGCTTACCTGTCAGTCTTTGGAGGATAGAAGATATATGAATATCAGAGAGAGCATGGAAGAAAGAGAACTGGAACTGCTGAGTCCTTATGCCGCATACAGTGGACGTTCCAGAGGAAGAGACCGGGAGGAAGAAGAGTGTGACGTCCGGACGGTTTACCAGAGAGACCGGGACAGGATCCTGCATAGCAAAGCTTTTCGCAGGATGAAGGATAAGACTCAGGTTTTTCTGGCTCCGGAAGGAGATCATTACAGGAACCGGCTGACGCACACTCTGGAGGTATCCCAGATCGCACGTACTATAGCCAAGGCACTTCGCCTGAATGAGGATCTTGTGGAGGCGATTGCACTGGGACACGACCTTGGTCATACGCCTTTCGGACATTCAGGAGAGACCGCACTTAATACCGTTCATCCTGAGGGCTTTGCCCACTACCGTCAGAGCGTCCGCGTGGTGGAAGTACTGGAGAAGAACGGTGACGGACTGAATCTTACCTGGGAGACAAGAGACGGAATCCTGAATCACCGTACCAGCGGTCATCCGTCCACTTTGGAGGGACAGGTAGTCCGCTTTTCGGATAAGATTGCCTATGTTCATCATGATATGGACGATGCCCAGAGAGCTGGGATCATTACAGAGAATGATATTTCTGCCAGTCTCAGGGAGTTTCTTGGACAGACCACAAGAGAAAGGCTGAATACCTTTGTACATGATGTGATTGAGCACAGCATTGACCAGCCTTCCATTCAGATGTCTGCTCCTGTAGAGCAGGCACTCATGGATCTTCGATCAGAGATGTTCCAGAAAGTATATCTGAATCCCATTGCGAAGCGTGAGGAATCCAAGGCAATCAAAATGCTGACAGAATTATACGCCTATTACATAGATCACCCGGAAGCAATGTCCAGGGAGTACGTTGCTCTTATTGAGAAAAAGGGAGTTCCCAAAGACCGGGCGGTATGTGACTGGCTGTCAGGAATGACGGATCAGTATTCCATGAAGAAATTCAAGGAGATTTTCATACCAAGAGCCTGGGAGGTTTATTAGAACGTGGACAAAACTCTTGCAATGAGATATAATATTTATTTACGCGAAAGATGTCGCATTTTCTTGGATATGCGGCATATCAAATCAAAGGAGGATAAGCATGCGCTATTCCGACGATATCATTGAAGAAGTGCGAATGAAAAATGATATTGTAGACGTGATATCCCAGTATGTAAGACTGACCAGAAGAGGAAGCTCCTATTTTGGTCTGTGTCCTTTTCATAATGAGAAGACCCCTTCCTTTTCCGTAACGCCGTCCAAGCAGATGTATTACTGCTTCGGCTGCGGAGCTGGAGGAAATGTATACAATTTTGTAATGCAATATGAGAATTATTCATTTGGAGAAGCACTTTCCCATCTGGCAGAGCGTGCCGGTGTGGAACTTCCCAAGATCGAATATTCCAAGGAGGCAAGGGCGAAAGCGGAGAAGCGTGCAGCCTTGCTTGAGATCAATAAGAAAGCGGCTCAGTATTTTTATTACCAGCTGCGCCGTGAAGGTGGAAAAAATGCCCACGATTATCTTACAGGCAGAGGTCTCAGCGAAGAGACGATCAGGAAATTTGGTCTGGGGTATTCAGACAAGTACAGTGATGACCTGTATAAATATCTGAAATCCCAGAATTACAGTGATGAACTTCTTCGGGAATCCGGCCTTTTCAATGTGGATGAACGCCAGGGCATGTATGACAAATTCTGGAATCGTGTTATTTTTCCAATCATGGATGTCAATAACAGGGTGATTGGATTTGGCGGGCGAGTGATGGGAGACGGCAAGCCCAAGTACCTGAATTCGCCAGAGACCCGTATTTTTGACAAGAGCCGTAATCTGTACGGATTGAATATAGCCAGAACCACCAGGAAAAATTACCTGATCCTGTGCGAGGGCTACATGGATGTAATCTCCATGCACCAGGCAGGATTTACCAATGCAGTGGCTTCTCTGGGAACGGCGCTTACATCCGGACATGCCAGTCTGGTGAAGAGGTATACACAGGAAGTGCTTCTTCTTTACGATAGTGATGAAGCTGGTGTAAAAGCCGCCTTGCGAGCCATTCCCATTCTACGGGAAGCCGGCGTGAATTCCAGAGTGGTGAATTTACGGCCTCACAAGGATCCTGATGAATTTATCAAAGCAGAAGGCGCAGAGGCTTTTGAGAAAAGGCTGGAGGCAGCTACGGACAGCTTTATGTTCCGGATAAGTATTGCTTCCGGTGATTTTCCTATGGATGAGCCACAGGGACAGAACCGGTTTTTTGAGCGGTGTGCCCAGTATCTTCTGGAACTTTCTGATGAACTGGAGCGGAATCTGTATATTGAAGCAATTGTAAAAGAATACCGCAGATATGGAATCAGTGTGGAAGACCTTCGGAAGCGTGTAAACACCCTTGCTCTGAAGGGTACGCCTGCAGAGAAGCGTATCCAGCCAAAATCCGGCGGCTCTCCGATGAGAAAAAAGGAGAGCGCGGCAGATAAATCCCAGAAGCTGATGCTTACCTGGCTGGTTACCTATCCGGCAATCTTTGACACTGTGGAGAAATATCTTTCCCCTTCAGATTTTGTAGTTCCTCTTTACAAAGAGGTGGCAGAAATGCTCTGGAAGCAGCACGAAGAGGGAGATGTGAATCCAGCCAGACTTCTGAATGCTTTTACAGATAGTGAAGAGCAGAAAGAGGTGGCCTCTCTCTTTAATGCCACGATCCACCTTGAGACAAAGGAGGAACAGCAGAGAGCATTTTCCGATGCTTTGATCCGCATTAAGCAGGAGAGTCTGGCGGAGAAAAATAAAAACTGGGATCCTGCAGATATGGGGGCTTTACAGGAGCTTGTAAAGGCCAAGAAGGATCTGGAGGAGCTTGGAAGAAAAAGGCAGCAATTGCATATTTCTTTTGAATAAGGATAAAATATTAACACTATATGGAGGTTAGAGTACCTATGGAAATGAATATGGGCAAATTCAGTGAGAAACTGGTGGGACTTCTGGAGCTTGCAAAAAAGAAGAAAAACGTACTGGAATATCAGGAAATCAGTGATTATTTCAAAGACCAGCCACTGGATGCGGAACAGATGGACAAGATCTTCGATTTCCTTGAGGCAAGTGGGGTAGATGTGCTGCGTATCACAGAGAACAGTGCAGATGACCTTATGCTGGATGATGACATGGATATTGATGGTCTGGATGATGAGGAAGAAGTAGAGCTGGACAAGATCGATCTTTCTGTTCCGGAAGGTGTGAGCATTGAGGATCCGGTTCGTATGTATCTGAAAGAAATTGGTAAAGTTCCGCTTCTTTCAGCAGAAGAAGAAATCGAGCTTGCAAAGAAAATGGAACAGGGCGACGAAAATGCCAAGAAGCGTCTGGCAGAAGCCAACCTTCGTCTTGTTGTCAGCATTGCAAAGCGTTATGTAGGACGTGGAATGCTTTTTCTGGATCTGATTCAGGAAGGTAACCTTGGTCTTATCAAGGCTGTCGAAAAATTTGATTACCGAAAGGGTTACAAGTTCAGTACCTATGCTACCTGGTGGATCCGTCAGGCTATCACAAGAGCCATTGCAGACCAGGCGCGTACCATTCGTATTCCGGTTCATATGGTTGAGACGATCAACAAGCTGATCCGCGTTTCCAGACAGTTACTCCAGGAGCTTGGACGTGAACCTACTCCGGAGGAAATCGCGGAAGAGATGGACATGCCGGTAGACCGTGTGCGTGAGATTCTGAAAATTTCCCAGGAGCCGGTTTCTCTGGAGACCCCTATTGGTGAAGAAGAGGACAGCCATCTTGGAGATTTCATCCAGGATGACAATGTTCCGGTTCCGGCTGATGCAGCAGCATTTACTCTTTTGAAGGAACAGCTGGTGGAGGTTCTTGGCACTCTTACTGAGAGAGAACAGAAGGTTCTCCGCCTTCGTTTCGGACTTGATGATGGACGTGCAAGAACGCTTGAGGAAGTTGGCAAGGAGTTCAATGTTACCAGAGAGCGTATCCGTCAGATTGAGGCAAAGGCTCTTCGTAAGCTCCGTCATCCAAGCCGCAGCCGCAAGCTGAAGGATTACCTGGATTAAGGAGAGGGCTATGCAGTTATCCTTACGACTGTCTGCAATCGCAGACCTGGTGACAGAAGGAAACCGGCTGGTAGATGTGGGATGCGATCATGGATATCTGCCGGTATACCTGATACAGCAGAAAAAAATTCCATCCGCCATTGCAATGGATGTGCGAAAAGGACCCCTTTCCAGGGCACAGGAACATATCCGGCAGTATGGACTGGAGGAATACATACAGACCCGGCTCTCAGACGGACTTGAAGGCTTGAAAGCCGGAGAGGGTGACACCCTTGTGATCGCAGGTATGGGCGGTCCCCTTATGGAAAGGATTCTCACAGATGGCAGGTCTGTGAGAAATTCTTTCTCTGAGCTGATTTTACAGCCACAGTCCGACATTCCCCATTTTCGCAGATTTATCCAGTCTGAAGGCTGGGAGATCACAGAAGAGAAAATGGTGGAAGAGGATGGGAAATTTTATCCCATGATGCGGGTGGTGCCTGGGGAAAATGTTCACAGCAGTTTGAAACTTAACGTGGATTCTTTCCCCAAAAATACGTCTGTGAAAGCTGCTTCTTCTGAGAACCTACATGCTGATGAATGGGCAGAAATGCCGGAAAATCCAGCTGCTTACACCTTGGAGGAAGCTTTTGGCAAATATCTTCTTCAGGAAAAGAACCAGGTGCTTTACCATTATCTTCAGCGGGAATCCCGGATCCGCTCCCAGATTCTGGACCAATTGGAAACGGCACCGAAGGCAGAGGCAGTTACTGCCCGCATTTTGGAAGTAAAGGAGGAGGCGCAGCTGATCGCTGCTGCGCTGGCAGAATATGAAGGTTAAAGAACTGACAGACTGGCTGGGCGGAAATTTTCCGGCAGCAGTTGCAGAAGACTGGGATAATGTGGGACTTCTTACAGGAGATGACGAGAGTGAGGTAAAACATGTCTTTCTTGCCCTTGATCTTACCGAAACAGTGTTAGACGAGGCTATCCGGGCTGGTTCTGACATGATCGTTACCCATCATCCTATGATCTTTTCCGGTATTAAGAAGATCAATAATCACAGCTTTACAGGACGGAAGATTATCAGTCTGGTGCGCCATGGAATATCTTATTATGCGATGCACACCAACTATGATATTCTGGGAATGGCAGATTTAAGTGCCGGATATCTGGAACTGTCAGATACGAAGGTACTTTGTGCCACCGGGGAAAAAGACGGAGAGCCCATTGGCTTTGGGCGTGTGGGAAATCTGCCTTGTGAGATGACATTAAAGGAGTACGCCCTTCTTGTAAAAAAGAACCTGAAGCTTTCAGATGTGAAAGTGTACGGAAATCTGGAACAGACTGTGAAAACGGCTGCCGTATGTACCGGCTCTGGTAAAAGTATGATCCAGGATGTGCTTGCTGCCGGGGCAGATGTATATGTGACAGGTGATATTGACCACCATACCGGAATTGACACCGTAGCCCAGGGGCTTGCAATCATTGACGCAGGTCATTACGGTACGGAATATATTTTTATGGAAGATATGAAGGAAAGACTGGCAAAAGCGTTTCCGGAGCTTACAGTCAGCTGCGCAAAGGTGAGAAGCCCGTATACGATATTATAAGGTTAAGACCTGGTGTGGATGGGCGTGATGGTGTTCGCCAGCCCGGAGATAAAATGAGTTGTCAGAATAATATTGTCTGGTTTGGGAAAATGTGATTTATGTTTAGCCTAATTGGTCTTTTGGATCAGAAAAGGAGATTTTATGGATCATGCAGTGAAACTTACAATCAATGGGGAAACCAGAGAGTTTCCCATGGGAATTACCTATAAAGAAGTTGTAAAAGAGTACGAAAAGACCAGTCCGGTCCCTGTTATTCTTGTAATTGCAGGAGGCAAGATCTGTGAGCTTCATAAAAAAGCGGAACGGGACGGTGAAGTCCGGCTGGTCACCACAAAAGACAGCATTGGAAATAAAACCTATAAGCGAACTGCATGTCTGGTGCTTTTAAAGGCAATTTACGATCTTGCAGGCAAAGAAAAAGTAGATAAAGTGGTGCTTCATTATTCTGTAGGAAGCGGTTTTTACTTTACCATGGAAGGAGAACAGAAGCTGGATCAGGCATTTCTTGACCAGGTAAAGAAGCGGATGACAGAGCTGGTGGAGCAGAAAATCCTGGTGAAGAAACGAAGTGTAGGAACGGATGAAGCAATTGCACTTTTTCATCATCACAGAATGTATGATAAAGAGAAGCTGTTCCGCTATCGCAGGGTTTCCAGGGTGAATATTTACAGCATAGAGAATTTTGAGGACTATTTTTACGGGGCAATGGCTTACGATACCGGCTATGTGCCATATTTTGACCTGAAACTGTATGATGAAGGCTTTGTGCTGATTCTGCCGGAGGCTAAGGCTCCGGATGTGCTTCCGGAATTCCAGCCCCAGGAGAAGATCTTTCAGGTGCAGAAGGATTCTGAAGAGTGGGGCAGAAAGCTGGAAATCTCCACAGTAGGCGAGCTGAATGACCAGATCGTTTCCCAGGGGATACAGAAGATCCTTCTCATGCAGGAGGCAATCCAGGAGTCTGGAATTGCCAGAATTGCAGAGCAGATCGTGGAGGCTGGAAACAAGAAGTTTGTCATGATCGCTGGTCCGTCCTCCTCCGGCAAGACTACCTTTTCCCACAGGCTGTCCATTCAGCTGGCGGCGCACGGAATGAAGCCACATCCCATTGCTGTTGACAATTATTTTGTAAACAGAGAGCATACCCCGCTGGATGAATTCGGGGAAAAGGATTACGAGTGTCTGGAAGCCATTGATGTGGAGCAGTTCAACAAAGATATGCTGGCACTTCTTAATGGAGAGAGAATAGAGCTTCCGGTGTTCAACTTCAAGACCGGGCAGAGAGAATATAAAGGCGATTTTCTCCAGCTGGGGAAGGAAGACATCCTTGTTATTGAGGGAATTCACGGTCTGAATGACAAATTAAGCTATGCGCTTCCGAAGGAGAGCAAGTTCAAAATCTATATCAGTGCCCTCACCCAGCTGAATATTGATGAACACAATCGGATTCCTACCACAGACGGCAGACTGATCCGCAGAATCGTCCGGGATGCAAGAACCAGAGGAACCTCTGCCAAGGATACCATTGCAAGGTGGCCATCTGTAAGAAGAGGGGAAGAGAAGAATATTTTTCCATACCAGGAAGAAGCGGATGTTATGTTTAACTCGGCACTGATCTATGAACTGGCCTGTCTGAAGGTATACGCAGAGCCTCTTCTCTTCGGAATTTCCAAAGAGGAGCCGGAATATCTGGAGGCAAACAGGCTGCTGAAATTTTTTGATTATTTTGTAGCTGTGCCAAGCGAGGAAGTGCCTAATAATTCCCTGTTAAGAGAATTTATAGGGGGAAGCTGTTTTAACACCTGATGATGCAGATGTGCTTGTAAGAAGTTGAGGAGTATTTTATGAAAATAAGTCGCAAAGGCTTTACATTGGCTGAGCTTTTGATCGTGGTTGCAATTATTGCGGTGCTGGTGGCTGTTGCAATACCTGTTTTCGGAAGTCAGTTGGAAAAAAGCAGGGAAGCAGCAGACCTTGCAAATGTACGCGCTGCTTATGCAGAAGTGCTGACTGAGGCAAACATGGGAATCTATAATAAAGAGGTTATTGTCAATCTGAAACAGAAACAGTATGACTGGCAGTCAGCGGATGTAATTACAATTGGGGGGATCAGCCATTCGGTAAAAGAAGGCGATACGGATAACTGGATTGGAAAACCAGGAGCAGGTGGAACCTGTAAGGTTTCGTTTGACCAGAAAATGGGAACCAAATTTGTGTGGAGCGGGGATGGGACTTCTGCGTCAAATAGCTATGACATGAGTGAGGATTTCTTTGATGTATTAGAGAAGAGTGGCTGTCTGAAGGATGAGAAAATAAGCTCAAACAATGATTTTGAAATTGATTCGAAAGCAGCGGAGTTTTCAACTTTTGTCCCGAAAATTGAAAAAGTATTGGGCGAACAAAGCCTATTGAAGAATGGTACATGGGCGTTTCTGGGAAATGGAAATTCAGATAAAGCATCTGAAAGATATTTGTTCTGGACTTCATTTGATACCAATAAGGTGGGAGTTGGTAAGAAAATACCAATATTGATTCAAAGAGGAGATGGAAAATATTACGTCTCGAAATCTCTAACGGCAGAGAGAAAAAAAGGAAATGTAACATATGTGGCAATCTCCGATCACCTTTTTAATAAATGGGGGTATGAACGCGTTATTAAAGCAGGGGATGGTAAAGTGTATAACTCTCTGTCAGAAGCCTATGCTGCATATGAGAAGGTACTTGAAGGGTATAAAGACTTACCCCAGTAATTATTTACCGGGTTACTGCTTACTCCGTTTACCGTAATCTTAACAGGTTATACGACAGGGAGAAATGAGAAATAGTGCTTTACATCTTACCACAATAATGTTAAAATAGCACTTGCGCAAGCAGACCAGGTGATCGCGGCTGGACAGACGAAAGGGTTCAGACGAGGAAAGTCCGGGCTTCACAGGGCAGGATGCCGGATAACGTCCGGTGGAGGCGACTCCCAGACCAGTGCAACAGAAATAAACCGCCATGGCTTGCCATGGTAAGGGTGGAAAGGCAGTGTAAGAGACTACCGCCGTCCTGGTAACAGGCCGGGCACATGTAAACTCCATTCGAAGCAAGACCGAGCAGAAAGCGATACGGCGGCCCGTCGTGCTTTCAGGTAGGTCGCTTGAGCCTTTCGGCAACGGAAGGCCTAGACAGATGATCACTCAACGACATAACCCGGCTTATCGGTCTGCTTGCGTATTTAAGAATCGGATTGTATGATACATATAATGTGATATTTAACCTGAGAAGGTTCAGTTCTGCTGGATTTTCCCAGGTTTTTTTGCTTTATAGGAAATTACTCCGTAATGTTCCGATAAAGCAAAAAACGCTCCGCGAGGATGCGACCAGATGGACAGGAAATTTCACCGGAATTTCTGTTATACAAAAAAGTGGAAGCTGTATTCAGCTTCCACAATAAAATATCAATATTGTTATTAAAAACAATGATTTACAGAGATGACTTATTTATTTCTGTGACCGGAGTATTTCTCCTCACAATATTTACATCTGTAAACCTCATTCTCCTCATCTGCCAGAACAAACACCTGATCCAGTCCCTGCTCGATGGAAGTGATACAGCGGGGATTTTTACATCTGATCACGTTTACAACCTGCTTCGGAAGACGAAGGTCTTTTTTCTCAACGATCTTCTCATCCTTAATAATATTTACGGTGATATTGTGATCAATGAAACCAAGGATATCCAGATCCAGATCTTCAATCGGGCACTCAACCTTGATGATGTCCTTTTTGCCCATCTTATTACTCTTTGCGTTCTTGATGATCGCAACAGTACAATCAAGCTTGTCAAGCTTCAAGTCATGATAAATAGTCATAGCCTTGCCGGCTTTGATATGGTCTAATACGAAACCTTCACGAAGTGCTCCAACATTTAACATGGCAGTTCCACCTCCAATAATGTAAGAATCAGGGCCATACGAACATATACACCGTACTGGGCCTGTTTAAAGTATGCGGCTCTCGGATCATTGTCTACTTCGACTGCAATTTCGTTAACACGTGGAAGCGGATGAAGAATGTACATGTCATCCTTTGCAAGGGAAAGCTTCTGCTTGTCCAGTATGTAGAAATCCTTCATACGAACATAGTCTTCCTCATTGAAGAAACGCTCTTTCTGAACACGTGTCATGTAAAGAATGTCAAGCTCCGGAATTGCATCCTCCAGACGTTCTACTTCTATGAACTCGATGTTGTTCTTTTTCAATACGTCTTCACGGATATAGCTGGGAATACGAAGCTCTTCCGGAGAAATCAGTACGAATTTAACATTGTTGTAGCGAACCAGCGCCTCGATCAGAGAGTGAACGGTACGTCCGAATTTCAGATCTCCGCACAGACCGATGGTAATGTTGTCAAGACGTCCCTTTAAGGAACGGATGGTAAGTAAGTCTGTAAGAGTCTGGGTTGGATGCTGATGACCACCGTCACCGGCATTGATAACAGGAATATTAGAAACCATAGAAGCTACCAGTGGAGCACCTTCTTTGGGATGACGCATAGCACAGATATCTGCATAGCAGGAAACAACACGAATGGTATCGGCAACAGTTTCCCCTTTCGCTGCGGAACTGGAATCTGCAGATGAGAAACCAAGAACCTTACCGCCAAGGTTCATCATAGCAGCTTCAAAACTGAGACGGGTACGGGTACTTGGCTCATAGAAAAGTGTGGCAAGCCGTTTGTCGTCACAGGTATGTGCGTATTTTTTGGGGTTTTTCTCAATATCGCTGGCAAGATCCAGAAGCTTCTCAAGCTCCGGAACACTAAGGTCCAGCGGACTCATTAAGTGTCTCATGATATACCTCCGTTATGAGTGTGTGGTTTTGGGGTAGAGTGTTACGGTTCACGAAAACTCTTTCAAAAAGGATCTTCTGTGAGTGGTAACGCAAAATCTCTTCGACCTATCATATACTACTTGGAATGATTTTTCAAGAAGATTTTGTAAGTATTTTTTCGAAAAACAATCCAGTGAGAAACCAGACCGGGAGATAGTCCAGACGGATGATTCCTTTGTACTGATGGGGCACTCCAGAATAGTCCCAGGGGCACATGTGAAAAGCCTGCAGGATAGAACCGCTGGTAAATTCTGCCAGGTAAAATCCGGCAGTATAAAGGGAGCCGCGCAGAAGTGCCGGAAGGCTTTTCAGTTTTTTGTATACAGGCAGAATCAGGGATGCACAGCCATAAATGGGGAACATAAGAAGAGAGGTAGTGCCTTTCATGGAAGCATCTCCCCGGAGCAGGGAATGGAGCCCGGTCCAGAGAATCTCCAGACACAGGCCAGTAAAACCACAGAAGAGAAAAGGGTATTTTTTCATATGCTTGGTCTCCTTGGGTAAAATGATAAAAATAACATTCCCATTCTTGCTAAATTTATGCTGCAAGGTTATAATGGAGAGAAAAAGATATTTGATAAACGAGGAGCTTTTATTATGAACTATCAGGAATGCCGTGCATACATCGATGATTCGGCGAAATACGGTTCTGTGCTGGGACTTGATAATATGCGTGAAATGCTGGACAGGCTTGGAAATCCACAGGATGCAGTCCCTTATGTTCACGTAGCCGGAACCAATGGAAAGGGTTCCGTGATTGCTTATTTATACACCACTCTTACCCGGGCAGGCTATAAAGTGGGCAGATACATATCTCCAACTCTTTATTCTTACAGAGAACGTCTTGAGATTGCCGGTGAGAAGATCTCACAGGAAGATTTTGCAAAGTATGTGACAGAAATTTCCAGGTCAATTGATCAGATGACAGCGGTTGGCATGAATCATCCCACCCCTTTTGAGATTGAGACCGCAGCAGCGTTTTTATATTTTAAGGAAGAAAATTGTGATCTGGTCCTTCTGGAGACCGGAATGGGCGGTAATCTGGATGCCACCAATATTGTGAAGAATACCAAACTGGCTGTGCTGGTTTCTATCAGCATGGATCATATGTCATTTCTTGGAAATACCCTTGGAGAAATCGCAGAGAAGAAGGCGGGAATTATCAAACCTGGCTGCCGGGTTGTGACCACAAAGCAGAAGCCGGAAGCGGCACAGGTGATTGCAGATACCTGCAACAAGCTTCATGTACCCTGTGTAGTATCTGACCCTGATGAGGCTGTTTTGGAAAAAGAGAGCGTATTCGGTCAGACCTTTTCTTATAAAGGAGAGGAATTTGCAATTTCCCTTGCCGGTGTTTACCAGAAAGAAAATGCAGTGCTGGCATTAAACGCCCTTGAAGAACTGGACAGACTTGGCTGGACTACTACCATGGAACAGCGGAAGGAAGGTCTTCTCCACACAAGCTGGAAGGGAAGATTTACGGTTATCAATAAAAAGCCTCTTTTTATTGTAGACGGCGCTCACAATGCCGGAGCAGCTGACAAGATGGCAGAATCTGTCCGGCACTATTTTAATGGGAAAAAACTGATCTACATTATGGGTGTTTTTGCAGACAAGGAATATAAGATTGTCCTTGAAAAAACAGCCCATTTTGCAGAAAAAATCTATACCATAGAGACACCGGATAATCCCCGTGCACTGCCGGCAGAGGAACTGGCGAAGGCGGCAAGGGTATATAATTCCAGTGCCGAGAGTACAAAAAGTATAAAAGATGCTGTAGAAAAGGCATTTTCCTGTGCAGGAGATGACGAGAACAGTGTGATTCTGGCATTTGGTTCACTTTCCTTTATTGGAGCGCTTACAAATGCGGTGGAAGAATATGTCGGATAAGTGTCAGGTACTGAAAAGGCAGCGTGTTACTGGTCACGGAGTGAACAGTAATGGCAGTACATTGTGGAAATTGAAGTGTGCAGCAGCTGAATTTGCATGATTAAATACAAAAACTGGAGAGAAAACAATATGACAGATTTGCAGGAATGCAGACGAAAAATAGATGAAATTGACAATCAGATGGTGGAACTTTTTGAGAAGCGGATGAAGGTCTGCGAGGAGGTTGCAGAGTATAAGATCCATACCGGAAAGAAAGTGCTGGATCCGGAGAGAGAGCATACCAAACTGGAAGAGATCAGGAAAAAAGCGCACGGTGAGTTTAACGAACTTGGAGCCCAGGAGCTTTTTCAGCAGATCATGGCCATCAGCAGAAAGCGTCAGTATCAGCTTCTCACCGAATATGGTCCGAAAGAAGAGGAAGACTTCCAAATGGTGGAGCAGCTTCCCAGAAATAATGTGACTGTTGTTTTCCAGGGGGTAGAGGGCGCCTACAGCTATGGAGCCATGCGCGCCTACTTTCAGGAAGACATTAAGAGCTATCATGTGAAGCTGTTCCGGGATGCCATGGAAGAAGTTGCAGCAGGAAGAGCAGATTACGCAGTCCTTCCTATTGAAAATTCCACAGCTGGGATTGTGACAGATATTTATGACCTTTTGACAGAATATAATCTGTTTATCGTGGGAGAGCAGATTCTGAAGGTTGAGCATGTACTGCTTGGCCTGCAGGAGGCTGAGCTTTCCGATATTGCCGGGGTATATTCCCATCCTCAGGGGCTCGCCCAGTGTAAGGAATATCTGGAAGAGCATAGAGATTGGAAAACCACAGCAGTAACCAACACCGCCGCAGCGGCCAAAAAGGTCAGCGCAGATCAGGATAAGACTCACGCAGCGATTGCCAGCAGGGCTGCCGGAGAGATTTACAATCTGAAGGTTCTGGCAGAGAATATCTGCAAAAATGACAGCAATGTGACTAGATTTATTATTCTGGCAAAGAAACCGGTTTATGAGAATAACAGCTCCAGGATCAGTGTATGCTTCGAGGCACATCATGCAAGCGGAACTCTTTACAATGTACTTTCCCATATGATCTATAATGGTCTGAATATGACCAAGATCGAGTCCCGGCCTATTCCGGGAAAAACCTGGGAATACCGTTTCTTCGTGGACTTCGAGGGAAACCTGCGGGACAGCGCGGTAAAGAATGCACTGCGGGGCATGGAAGCAGAGACCAGCTATTTGAAAATTCTGGGCAATTATTAGAGTGTGTTTGAAAAAGGCTTTCTGCAAGATGTGCGTCACAATTTGTGGGAGATTTTGTCCGGATGAAGGCGCCGTAGCGGGCTACGGCAACTGAATTCGGGCAAAATATACCGCAAAGTGGGGCGTGCAGATTGCGGGAATGATTTTTCAAACACGCTCTAGAGCCGGTTATAGCTGCGAAGGCAGAGAGTGGCAGCAATTTCATTTATTGTTAAAATTAACCAAAGAATTTAAGAAGATTTTATCTGTTTTTAATATAAGAAAAGTAGAATGAAAAACGGTGCAAATGCGTGAGCTTGTATATCCGAAAGTGTGCTGCCATGAATTGTGCGGGCGGCAAAAAGGAGAAGAGGCGCGTAAATGCGCTATGGAATTGAGAGGAAACAAAAATGGCAAGAACAGAAGAATGTATCCTTTACCGCAATTTCGACAACGGTGAGGTACTGGACACAATGACATCACTGATGAACAGCTATGAGGCTGGTGAAGAAGGCTTTGAGAATCGGAAAGAGGAATTTTTCCATATGGCAGGAAGCCTGGTGGAAATGGCAGGAATGTATGGGTTTTCCGGGAATCTGTGGCACACTTATCTGACACAGCTTCTTGTCAATCACGAGAATGCATTCAGTACCGCTTCCGAGATCAGAGGGGTAGTGGAGGGAAGCATTAACCATCTGGCTCTTCATGATTTTGGGATTTTCAAAGAACTTTATGACTTTGATCTTGCTGTTTTTGACAGTGCGTTTGGAACAGACTGTGCTGATTTTCTCTGTGATTATGTGAATACAGGATGTAACAGCAAGGTATACAACCAGCGTATCTGCGACAGAATCTGTGATATGAGCAAAACACTGGCAGAGGCTTCTACAGTGGAAGAGTTTATGGCAGATATGGTGCAGTTCTACAAAGATTTCGGCGTAGGTAAGCTGGGATTGAACAAGGCATTTCGTATTGAGCATGGCAAGGATGGCAAGCCGGTGATCACACCGATTACCAGAATCGCCCATGTGAATCTGGATGATCTGGTTGGATATGAAATCCCCAAGCAGAAACTGATCGAGAACACGGAGGCTTTTGTAAGAGGAAGAAAGGCCAACAACTGCCTGCTTTTTGGTGATGCAGGAACTGGTAAATCTTCCAGTATCAAAGGTATCTTGAACCGTTATTATGACGAAGGACTTCGTATTATCGAGGTGTACAAGCACCAATTCCAGGATCTGAATGATGTGATCGCACAGATCAAAAACCGTAATTACAAATTTATTCTTTATATGGATGATCTTTCCTTTGAGGAATTTGAAATCGAATATAAATATCTGAAAGCAGTGATCGAGGGCGGCCTTGAGAAAAAGCCGGACAACATCCTGATCTATGCAACCAGCAACAGACGTCATCTTGTTCGGGAGAAATCCGGGGATAAGCTGGAGGTGGCAGACGATGAAGATCTGCATTCCTCCGATACTGTGCAGGAGAAGCTTTCTCTGGTTTACCGTTTTGGCGTGCGTATTTATTTTGGTGCACCGAATAAGAAGGAATTCCAGAATATTGTTACTACACTTGCAGAGCGCTATGGTGTTACAATGCCTGCAGAGGAGCTTCTGATGAAGGCAAACGCCTGGGAGCTTTCTCACGGCGGTCTCACTGGAAGAACGGCGCAGCAGTTTATTGATCATGTTCTGGGAACAAGTGAGGAACAGTAAAAGAATACCAGAGATTATCTGAAATTTATACCTGTGCAACCGAATTCGGGTGAAATCTACCGCAAAGTGGGGCGTGCAGATTGCGGGAATGATTTTTTAAACAGGCTCTAGGTTTTGGCGAAAGCGGGCAGTACAATAGAAAAAGCTTTTGCTTGTGTCTGACTTACAGGCACAGATAGAAGAAATAATCCTTGGCAGGAGGGAAAAACGTATGGCAGTGACCACATTTGCGGCAATTGATATCAGTTCCTATGAGATCACCATGAAAATTTTTGAATTTTCCAAAAAGGGTGGTTTCCGGACTGTAGACGATATCCGGTATCGTCTGAATCTTGGAGTAGGGGTATATTCCGGCGGAACCATGGAAGTGGATAAGGTAGATACTATTTGTGAAGTACTTAACGACTTTAAGAGGATCATGGCAGAGTACGGTGTGAAAGAATACCGCGCCTGTACCACAAGTGTTTTCCGTGAGATGAAGAATCCGCTGATTATCATTGAACAGATTTTCAGAAGAACCGGAATTCATGTGGAGGTTTTAAGCAATGCCGAGCAGCATTTTCTGGGCTATAAATCTATTGCGGCCATTGAGAATGGTTTTAAGAAAATGATCCAGAAAGGAACCGCTATTCTGGATGTGGGTGGTGGAAACCTGCAGATTTCCCTGTTTGACAAAGATGCGCTTGTAACCACCCAGAGCCTGAAAATGGGAAGCGTGCGTATCCGTCAGCGACTGAAAGAGCTGGAGAAAACCAATACGAATTATGCACAGCTGGTGGAGGAGTTTATCCGTAATGACCTGACCGGGTTTAAGCGTCTTTATCTGAAAGACCGAGAGATAAAGAATTTGATCCTTATGGGGGATTTTCTTACTGAGACTATTTTCCGTGAGGAGAGACAGGACAACATTATTACACGGGCTGAGTTCGAGAAGCGGTATGAGAATACGGTTTATAAGACCGAGACTTCACTGTCAGAGGAAATGGATATTGATCCGGAGTATGCCGCTTTGATTGTGCCAACTATGGTTATCTGTAAAGATTTTATGGATCTTTTCAATGCAGAAGCGCTTTGGATGCCAGGTGTATCTCTTCTTGATGGTATTGCCTATGATTTCGGGGAAAAGAAGAATTTTATTAAGAGTGCACACAATTTTGAAAATGATATTCTGGTGGCAGCCAGAAACATTGCCAAACGTTATTCTACTGGAAAGGATCATATTAAGGGCACTACCGACCTTGCCCTGGCGATTTTTGACAGCATGAAGAAAGTGCACGGAATGGGAGACAGAGAGCGCCTGCTTCTTCAGATCGCAGTGCAGCTTCATGACTGTGGCAAATATATCAGTATGGGAGATGTGGCAGAGTGCTCCTATCAGATCATTATGGCTACGGAGATCATTGGACTTTCCACAGAAGAACGTCAGATCATAGCAAATGCGGTGCGCTACAATACCGCAGAATTTGTTTATTACAGCGAGATCGCAGGAGAGGTCGGAATGGATCGTTCCGTATATCTTCTGATCGCCAAGCTGACTGCAATCCTTCGTATTGCAAATGCTATGGATCGCAGCCATTATCAGAAGGTAAAGAATATGAAGGCTATGCTGAAGGACAGAACTCTGCTTCTTACAGTTGATTCTGAGCAGGATATCTCCCTGGAGCTTGGACTTCTTATGGATAAAGTTGAATTTTTTGAAGAGGTATTTGGTATCCGTCTGGTATTCAGACGTAAGAGAAAAGTGTGAGGAGGGGCACAATGGATCTGAAAAATTTTGAAAAACCGGAGTATTTTGTGAACAGGGAGTTGAGCTGGCTGAAGTTTGACGACCGTGTTCTCTCAGAAGCAAGAGATAAAAGTCTGCCATTGTTTGAAAGACTGAAATTTACCAGCATTGTATCTTCCAATCTGGATGAGTTTTACATGGTTCGTGTGGCTTCCCTGAAAGACCAGGTTCATGCTGGTTATGAGAAAACAGATATTGCAGGAATGGGACCAAGAGAGCAGCTGAAGGAGATCAGCGTTCAGACACATGAGCTGGTTCGCTCCCAGTACAGCACTCTGAACCGTTCCCTTCTTCCGGCACTTGAGAAGGTGGGGCTTCATCTGGTGATGGAGCACGAGAAATTAAACGAAGAACAGCAGGAGTATGTGGACCGTTATTTCGAGGATAATGTTTATCCGGTTCTTACCCCTATGGCAATGGATTCTTCCAGACCTTTCCCATTGATTCGAAATAAGACATTGAATATTGGCGCCTTGATCTCCAAGAAGGATAAGAAAAAGGGCAAGGATGTACTGGTATTTGCCACTGTCCAGGTGCCTTCTGTACTGCCTCGTGTGGTTGTCGTTCCATCCGGGAATAAAGAGGACACTACCGTAATCCTTCTGGAGGAGATTATCGAGCGCAATATTGACAAGCTTTTCCTTGGATATGATGTGGTTTGTGCACATCCTTACCGTATTATGAGAAATGCGGATCTTTCCATAGATGAGGATGGGGCGGAGGATCTTCTGGTGGAAATCCAGAAGCAGCTGAAGAAGCGCCAGTGGGGTGAGGTAATCCGCCTGGAAGTGGAGGATAAAACGGACTCCAGACTTCTTGGCATTCTGAAAAAGGAATTTGACATTAAAGAAGAGGATATTTTCTATATTAACGGACCACTGGACCTTACCATGCTGATGAAGGTTTATGGACAGGATGGCTTTGATCAGTACAAAGAGCCGAAATATACCCCTGCTGTAGTGCCTGCATTTGCAGATACCAGTAAGGATATTTTCCAGGTGATCCGTGAGGGTGATGTGTTCTTACACCATCCATACATGAGCTTTGACCCGGTTGTAAATTTTGTACGCCAGGCGGCAAAGGATCCGGATGTACTTGCGATTAAGCAGACGTTGTACCGTGTCAGTGGAAATTCCCCGATCATTGCAGCACTTGCCCAGGCAGCGGAGAATGGCAAACAGGTTTCGGTTCTGGTAGAGCTGAAGGCACGTTTTGATGAGGAACACAATATTGTGTGGGCAAAAATGCTGGAAAAAGCAGGCTGTCATGTTATTTATGGTCTGGTTGGCCTGAAAACACACAGTAAGATTACTTTGGTGGTTCGCCGTGAGGACACCGGAATCCGCCGTTATGTCCATCTGGCAACTGGTAACTATAACGACTCTACTGCAAAGCTTTATACGGACTGCGGCATTTTTACCTGTGATGAGCGCTTCGGCGAGGATGCAACTGCAGTGTTTAACATGCTTTCCGGATATTCTGAGCCGAAGAACTGGAATCGTCTGATCGTGGCACCAATCTGGATGAAGGATCGTTTCCTGAAGCTGATCGAGAGAGAGGCAGAGCACGCGAAGAAAGGAATGCCGGCTATGATCGTAGCGAAGATGAACTCTCTTTGTGATCCGAAGATCATTGCAGCTCTTTATCATGCATCTTCCTGTGGCGTGCAGATTTACCTGCTGATCCGAGGCATCTGCTGTCTGAGAGTGGGAATCCCGGGTGTGAGCGAGAATATCCATGTGCGTTCTATCGTAGGAAACTTCCTGGAGCACAGCCGTATCTTCTATTTCCACAATAATGGCAGTGACGAG
Source organism: Ruminococcus sp. RTP21358st1_G6_RTP21358_211008 (assembly GCF_040908885.1). NCBI lineage: Bacteria > Bacillati > Bacillota > Clostridia > Eubacteriales > Oscillospiraceae > Ruminococcus > Ruminococcus sp. RTP21358st1_G6_RTP21358_211008. Next base: position 77,037 of record NZ_JBDGDM010000009.1, on the reverse strand, counting down.
ATTTATATGGGAAGTGCGGACTGGATGCCACGTAACCTAGACCGCCGTGTGGAGATTGTTTTCCCGGTCGAGGACGAGCAGATCAAGAATGAGATCAAGCATGTTCTGGATCTGGAGTTCCGTGATAATGTAAAAGCCCATATTCTTCAGCCTGATGGAACTTACGAGAAGCAGGACAAGAGAGGCAAGCTTCTGATCAATTCCCAGATGGAATTCTGCAGGGAGGCCACTGAGAAAGCAGAAGCGTTAAAGAAAAAAGAAAAACATGAAAATTCCAGAGTCTTCATCCCGGCAGAACCGGCGGAGGATGTGGAAGAATAAGAAGTTGAAGTGAATTAGGAAAAATAAGGAAAGCCGCTGTATTGTGATGTGAGATTGCAATATGGAAAAATGCAGAAGCTGACGCCGATGCACTTGCTTTCGAAGATTTTCAGTAAAAAAATTAAGATTCTGACTTCTAAGGTCTGAATCCAGATGCCGCAAGGTTGACGAAAAAAGTCGCTTTGCGGCGTCTTTTTGCATAAAAAAAGAAGGCATAACCCAGGCGGCAGAAATATATTCAGACAACAAAAAAACTTCCGAATCACTTCGGAAGTTTCTAGCAGCCAGTACGAGAATCGAACTCGTGTTTTCGCCGTGAGAGGGCGACGTCTTAACCCCTTGACCAACTGGCCATGTAAGCGGTATGCTTAACATATATATTCAATTTGTAGAAAATAGAGCAGCCAGTACGAGAATCGAACTCGTGTTTTCGCCGTGAGAGGGCGACGTCTTAACCCCTTGACCAACTGGCCATG
>NZ_JBDGDM010000009.1:42671-76140 GCF_040908885.1 Ruminococcus sp. RTP21358st1_G6_RTP21358_211008 | reverse complement strand
TAAGCGGTTCGCTTAACATATGTATTCAATTTGTCGGAAAATAAAGCAGCCAGTACGAGAATCGAACTCGTGTTTTCGCCGTGAGAGGGCGACGTCTTAACCCCTTGACCAACTGGCCTTGTCAACCGACTCGCTTAGTATATCTTACTTTGCAGGAGAATGCAAGCACTTTTTTTATTTTTTTTGCGAAAAATTGAAAAACTCCGAAAAAAGCCAGGAAATAAGCGGGTTTGCGGTGTCAAAAAAATTTTAAACAAAATAGAAAACCCAAATTTTACTTGCAAAAATACCATAAACTGGGGTATGATATAGAACGAATGTTTGAACAGAAGATAAGAATGGAAAAGAAGCGGACATACTGTCCGCTTTTCACAACCATTGGAATAAATGCTGAAGCCCAGACAGTGCATCATGAAATGTAGAGCTGTAAATGAAATGAGCAGTTATTTCGTGCACTTACAAGTTGATTTCTCGAACAATCCTGTCGGTACACTGGATGCATAAAAGAAGAATATGGGACAGCAGAGTCTGAAGTTACTGTTCACTGGTAACAGTCTGAATGATAGTAAGAAAGGAATTAACACCATGGCAAAGAAAGACACTTACGACGCGGGTAGTATTTCTGTCCTGGAAGGATTGGAAGCTGTTCGGAAACGTCCGGGAATGTACATCGGAAGCGTATCCAGAAAAGGCCTGAACCACCTGATCTATGAGATCGTGGACAATGCGGTAGATGAACATCTGGCCGGTTACTGTTCTGAAATTGAAGTAACACTGGAGAAAGACGGCTCCTGTACGGTCACTGATAATGGACGAGGAATTCCGGTAGATATGCATGCGAAAGGGGTATCTGCAGAGCGTCTTGTATTTACCACCCTCCATGCAGGCGGTAAATTTGACAACTCTGCTTATAAGACAAGCGGTGGACTTCATGGCGTTGGTTCTTCCGTTGTAAATGCCCTGTCCACATATCTGGATATTAAGATCAGCCGTGATGGATTTGTACATCACGATCATTATGAGAGAGGTATCCCCACGATTGAACTGGAAGAGGGACTTCTCCCCAGGCTTGGCAAGACCAGACAGACCGGAACCTGCGTGAATTTTCTTCCGGACCCGGAGATTTTTGAAAAAACAAGATTTTCATCCACAGAAGTAAAGAGCCGTCTCCATGAGACTGCATACCTGAATCCCAACCTTACCATTCATTTCATGGATCTTCGTGGTGATACTCCTGAAGATATCACTTATCATGAGCCAGATGGAATCGTGGGATATATCAAAGACCTGAATCACAATTCCGAAGCTCTCCACGAACCGATTTATCTGAAAGGAGAAGCCGATGGAATCCAGGTAGAAGCAGCATTTCAGTACACCAACGAATTCCGTGAGAATGTACTTGGTTTCTGCAATAATATTTACAATGCAGAAGGCGGTACTCATCTTACCGGATTTAAAACAACCTTTACAACGGTGATGAATACTTACGCCCGTGAGATCGGTATTCTGAAGGAAAAAGATGCTAATTTCACAGGAGCGGATATCCGTAATGGAATGACAGCGGTTGTTTCCATCAAGCACCCGGAGCCACGCTTTGAGGGGCAGACCAAGACCAAACTGGACAATCAGGATGCAGCCCGCGCCACGGGAAAAGTAATGTCTGAGCAGCTGGTACTCTATTTTGACCGAAACCTGGAAACTTTGAAGACCATTTTGTCCTGTGCGGAAAAGGCCGCCAAGATCCGTAAGACAGAGGAGCGTGCCAAGACCAACCTTCTCACCAAGCAGAAATATTCTTTCGATTCCAATGGAAAGCTTGCCAATTGCGAGAAAAAAGATCCTTCACTTTGTGAAATCTTTATCGTAGAGGGAGATTCCGCTGGCGGTTCTGCAAAGACTGCCAGAGATCGTAATTACCAGGCAATTCTTCCGATCCGCGGTAAGATCCTGAATGTGGAGAAAGCCACCATTGACAAGGTGCTTGCAAACGCAGAGATCAAGACTATGATCAATGCATTTGGATGCGGATTTTCCGAAGGCTATGGAAACGACTTTGATATCACTAAACTTCGTTACGACAAGATCGTGATTATGGCCGATGCGGATGTGGATGGTGCTCATATTTCCACACTTTTACTTACTTTATTCTATCGTTTTATGCCGGAACTGATCTATGAGGGACATGTTTATATTGCCATGCCCCCTCTTTACAAAGTAATGCCGAAGAAGGGTGCCGAAGAGTACCTGTATGATGATAAGGCACTGGAAAAATACCGCCGCAGTCACAAGCCGGGAAGCTTTACCCTCCAGAGATACAAAGGTCTTGGAGAGATGGATGCCCAGCAGCTTTGGGAGACAACCTTAAATCCGGAAACCCGTAGAATGAAACGGGTGGAAATTGAGGATGCCCGTATGGCTTCCAGCGTGACGGAAATCCTGATGGGAAGCGACGTGCCGCCAAGAAAGGCATTTATTTACGAGCATGCAACTGATGCAGAACTGGATATTTAAGAAGGCTGAAATCCGAAAGAGCAGGATTTTTCGGACGAAAAAGCAGAATATGGTCTGAACGTAATATAGAAGAGTATTTTGCAAGAGGAGAACCTCAGATTTTAGCTTGGAGTGTGTTTGAAAAATGCTTTCTGCAAGATGTGCGTTACAATTTGTGGGAGATTGCAGGAATGATTTTTTAAACAGGCTCCAGAGTGTGTTTGAAAGGAAAACAGATTATGGAAACAAAGCAGGAGAATGTAATTGCCACGGACTATGCGGACGTGATGCAAAAATCCTATATAGATTATGCCATGAGCGTTATCATTTCCAGGGCACTTCCGGATGTCCGCGATGGCCTGAAGCCGGTACAGCGAAGAACCCTGTATGATATGTACGAGCTTGGGATCCGTTACGACCGTCCATATCGTAAGTGCGCCCGTATCGTTGGAGATACCATGGGTAAATATCACCCTCACGGGGACAGCTCTATTTATGAAGCACTGGTTGTAATGGCGCAGGATTTCAAGAAGGGCAAAATCCTGGTAGACGGTCATGGAAACTTCGGCTCCATTGAGGGAGACGGTGCCGCTGCCATGCGATATACAGAGGCAAGACTGGAGAAACTGACCCAGGAGGTTTTTCTGGCAGACCTTGACAAAAATGTAGTGGACTTTATGCCAAACTTCGACGAGACAGAGAAGGAGCCTCAGGTGCTTCCGGTGAAGATTCCCAACCTTCTGGTAAACGGTGCAGATGGTATCGCCGTAGGTATGGCCACCAGCATTCCGCCTCATAACCTTGGGGAGGTTGTGGATGCAGTGAAGGCTTATATAAAGAACAACGACATCAGTGTGAAAGGCCTGATGCGTTATCTGAAAGGACCGGATTTCCCTACAGGCGGTCTGGTTGTAAATAAAGATGATCTTCTGAATATTTATGAGACCGGAAGCGGCAAGCTCCGTCTCCGCGGTAAAGTGGAAGTGGAAAAAGTAAAAGGCGGTCGCCAGCAGCTGGTGATCACCGAGATTCCGTACACCATGATCGGTGCCAATATTGGAAAATTCCTTAACGACGTAGCCTCCCTTGTAGAAACCAAGAAAACCACAGATATTGTGGATATTTCCAACCAGTCCTCCAAGGAAGGAATCCGTATTGTACTGGAACTGAAAAAGGATGCAGATGTAGAGAATCTCACCAACATGCTCTACAAGAAAACCAGACTGGAAGACACCTTCGGAGTCAATATGCTGGCTGTTGCAGACGGACGTCCGGAAACCTTAAGCCTGAAGCAGGTGATTGAGCACCATGTGGATTTTGTGTTCGAAGTAACTACCCGCAAGTACAAGACTCTTCTGGGAAAAGAGCTTGAGAAAAAGGAAATTCAGGAAGGCCTTATCAAAGCCTGTGATGTAATCGATCTGATCATTGAGATCCTTCGAGGCAGCAAGAGCCGTGACCAGGTTAAAAAGTGTCTGGTAGAGGGTATCACAGAGGGAATCAGATTCAAGTCAAAAGCCAGTGAGAAAGCTGCAAAGAATCTGAAATTTACGGAGAATCAGGCTACAGCCATTCTGGAAATGCGTCTGTATCGTCTGATCGGACTAGAAATTGAGGCACTTCAGGCAGAGTATGACCAGACTATGAAAAATATTGCTTCTTATGAAGATATTCTGAACAACTATGATTCCATGTGTGAAGTAATTATTGAAGAACTTGACGGAATCAAAAAAGAATACAGCACCAAGAGAAGAACTGTGATCGAGAACGCAGAAGAGGCAGTTTACGAAGAAAAGAAGATGGAAGAGACAGAGGTCTGCTTCCTTATGGACCGCTTCGGCTATATGCGCCTTATTGATAAGAATGCTTATGAGAGAAACAAAGAGGCTGCCCATGCAGAGAATAAATTTATTTTTACCTGTATGAATACAGACAAGATCTGCATTTTCACAGATATGGGACGCATGCATTCCATCAAAGTGGCAGACATTCCGCTGGTGCGCTTCCGTGACAAGGGAACTCCGGCTGATAACCTGAGTAACTACGACAGCAGCCAAGAGCAGATCCTTTATGTGGCACCTGTAGGACAGGTGAAATTATCCACCCTGTTGTTCGTGACTAAGACCTCCATGTGCAAGCTTGTCGCAGGTGAGGAATTCGATGTGGCAAAGAGAACGATTGCATCTACCAAGCTGGGAGAAGAGGATCAGCTGATATTTGTAGGTCCTGCAGATGAAATGGAACAGGTGGTGTTCCAGAGTCAGAATGGCTATTTTCTCCGTATCCTGAAAACGGATGTTTCTACTATGAAGAAGACCTCTGTTGGTGTAAGAGGAATGAAGCTGGGGGACGGGGATGTTCTTGAGCATGCCTATCTGGTGGAACCGAGACAGGAGTACACCATTCAGTATCACGACAAGCCGTATGCATTGAACAAGGTAAAGCTGGCCAAACGTGATACCAAGGGTATGAAGCCCAGAATCTAAGCAGCAGATTATGAAGAAAAGGCTGTTATACAGGTTGTGTAGCGGAAGCTCAAAAGAGCTGAGAGTAAAAGCTGTTGCTGGTGAAACAAGCTTAACAATACTGTCAAAATGGGTTAAAACCTTGTAAAATGGGCATTTATAAGAAAAAGCCCTTGCAATTTGGATTTAAAGGTGTTAGAATAATACAAGAAATCAGAACTTGTTGACAAAGGAGTGGGCGTGAGCCCACTCTTTTTGATGATAAGGACCAGAGCGTGTTTGAAAAAGGCTTTCTGCAAGATGTGCGTCACAATTTGTGGGAGATTTCGCCCGGATGAGGGCGCCGTAGCGGGCTACGGCAACCGAATTCGGGTGAAATATACCGCAAAGTGGGGCGTGCAGATTGCGGGAATGGTTTTTCAAACACGCTCCAGAGAGGCAGGTGGGAAAAATGAGCAGAAAAGAAGAGTATGAACAGAAAGCAGAAGCATTGTTATCTCCGATCGTAGAAAGCAATGGATTCGAACTGGTAGATGTGGAATATGTCAAGGAGGCAGGAAACTGGTATCTTCGCGGCTACATTGACAAACCAGGCGGAATCACAGTGAATGACTGCGAGACAGTAAGCAGGGCTTTCAGCGACAGGCTTGACGAAGATGATTTCATCGAGGACAGCTACATCATGGAGATCAGCTCTCCGGGACTTGACAGACCTCTGAAGAAAGAAAAAGATTTTGCCAGAAGCATTGGCAAACTGGTAGAAATCAGAACCTACCGGCCAATCGAGAAACAGAAAGAATTTTGTGGTGAACTGACAGCATATGATAATAACAGTGTGACCATTGATGAGGAGGGAACTCCACGCACTTTCGATAAGAAAGATATCGCACTGGTGCGTCTGGCAATTGATTTTTAAGTTACCATGAAAGTCCGGGCTGGCAGCTGTGGGAGTACCACAGGCGCGGAACAGCTGACTTTCATATAGGAAGATGCTGCCAGTAGGCGACATGTCCGATTTAAGAAATAAGCGATTATGCTGGAAAGCAAAAAGGAGGAAATAAGAAAAATGAACAAGGAGTTAATGGGTGCTCTGGACGAACTGGAACGCGAGAAAAATATCAGCAAGGAAACTTTGCTGGATGCCATTGAGCAGTCCCTGATCCAGGCATACAAGAATCATTTTGGAAAAGCTGACAATGTACATGTTACCATTAACAGAGAAACAGGCGATTTCAGTGTATATGCAGACCGCAAGGTTGTAGAATTCGTAGAAGATCCTGCTGAAGAGGTTTCTCTTGTAGAAGCACAGAAGCAGAACACCAATGCAGAGGTTGGCGATATCCTGAAGGTACCGGTTCACTCTGACAAATTTGGCCGTATTGCAACACAGAATGCAAAGAATGTAATCCTTCAGAAAATCCGTGAGGAAGAGCGTAAAGTTCTGTTTGACCAGTATCACGGCAATGAGAAAGAAGTTGTTACCGGCATTGTACAGCGTGTGGTAGGACATAATGTAAGCGTAAATCTTGGTAAGGCAGATGCAATCCTTGCTGAGAATGAGCAGGTGAAGGGCGAGACCTTCAAGCCTACTGAGAGAATCAAAGTGTATATTCTTGAGGTAAAGGATACACCGAAGGGACCTCGTATCCTTGTTTCCAGAACACATCCTGGCCTTGTAAAACGCCTCTTTGAGTCTGAGGTTGCTGAGGTGAAGGACGGAACTGTTGAGATCAAGAGCATTGCCCGTGAGGCAGGTTCCCGTACCAAGCTGGCAGTATGGAGCAACGATCCTGATGTAGATCCGGTTGGAGCATGTGTTGGTGTAAATGGTGCCCGTGTAAGTGCGATTGTAAATGAGCTTCGCGGTGAGAAGATTGATATCATCAACTGGGATGAGAATCCTGCAATCCTGATCGAGAATGCATTAAGCCCGGCGAAGGTAATCGCTGTTATGGCAGATCCGGATGAGAAGACTGCACTTGTTGTGGTTCCGGATTACCAGCTTTCCCTTGCAATCGGCAAAGAAGGACAGAATGCACGCCTTGCAGCACGTCTGACTGGATTTAAGATTGATATCAAGAGTGAAACCCAGGCAAGAGAGTCCGGCGACTTCTATGATTATGACGAGGATGACGATGAGTACTATGAGGATGACGAGTACGAAGAGTCTGAGGAGTCCGCTACAGAAGAAATTTCTCAGGATAGCGAAGAAACAGCTGCCGGTGAAGAGTCTGAAGAGACTGAGGATGCGGTAGAGAATGAAGACGAAGAATAAAATTCCCATGCGCCAGTGTACTGGCTGCAGAGAAATGAAGAATAAAAAAGAAATGATCAGGGTGTTGAAAACCGCAGAGGATGAGATCGTTCTGGATGCTACAGGCAGGAAAAACGGTCGCGGAGCCTACATCTGCAAGAGCCGTGAGTGTCTGGAGAAAGCCAGAAAAAATCACGGACTGGAGCGTTCTTTGAAAGCAGCTATCCCGGATGAGGTTTATGATAGCCTTGAGAAGGAGTTTGATAGTATTGAAGAATAATAAAGCACTGTCCCTGATCGGACTTGCAACAAAGGCCGGAAAGACAGTCAGCGGAGAGTTTTCCACTGAGAAATCCATTAAGACCGGCAAAGGATATCTGGCAATCGTAGCCGGAGATTCTTCTGATAACACCAAGAAGAAATTCCGGAACATGTGTGAATTTTACGAAGTGCCCTTGTATATCCTTTCAGATAAAGAAACGTTAGGGCATGCCATGGGCAAGGAATTCCGTGCCAGCCTGGCTGTACAGGACTGGAATTTTGCAGAAGCTATTATGAAGGTGTTGCAGGATGAGGGGAAGGAGCTTTAGAGCATACCACTGTTGTCTGAGAAAACGACCTGAACCAAAGAGGAAAAAGCGTTCCAGGGAATGCTTTTAAATGTTCCCGGGAAATGATTTTTGATAATACGAGCTGCGAAAGACTTATGAAAGCGTATCCTGGCTCGTACTGGTGAAGGGAGAATGGCATATGGTGATAAAGTCACATGAGCCTGCCAAAGACAGAAATAAGCAAAACAGAGAGAATAAAAACAGAGTGAAAAAAGTTATAGATACGGGAAAGGAGAAAGGAATAACATTGGAGACTCCTAAGACAGAAGAGCAGAAAGTGTCAGTAAAGAAAGAAGGCGACGGTGCAGAGGCACCGAAGAAGAAAAAAAATATTATCCGCGTATATCATGCACAGAATGCAAGTGACGGCGGGAAGAACAGAAAGAAACCAGTTGGAGAGAGAAAAGCACGTCCACAGGGCACACGTCCTGCAGCACAGGCACAGCCGGCAGCGAAAGCGGAGGCACCTGTAAAGGCAGCACCGAAGACAGAAGCTCCTAAGACAGAAGCACCGAAGCCGGTAAGTGCACCGAAGGCTGAGGCTCCTAAGACAGAAGCACCAAAAGCTGAGGCACCAAAAGCTGAGACAGCACCAAAGAGCGCACCGGTAAGTGCACCGAAGACAGAGCCGGCAAAACCGGTTCAGACTGCACCAAAAGCAGAAGCTCCAAGGACAGAATCCCAGAGACCAGCTGCACAGCAGAACAGAAACGACGGCCAACAGCGTCAGGGAAATGGCCAGGGCAACCGTAATTTCCGTCAAGGCGAAGGCCGCGACAATAATCGCGGGGATAACAATCGTGGTGACAGAAATGGGAACGGAGGCAGATTCGGCCAGGGAAGACCACAGGGCGGCCAGGGCGGATTCCGCGGAAACAGAAATAATGATGGTCAGGGAAGACCTGTAAGACAGGGGGATTCCCAGAACAGAGGACCGCGCCAGGGTGATGGAAACGGACGTGGATTCCGTCAGGGCGGTGACAACAGAGACAATAGAAATGGAAACGGAAATGGCAGCAGATTTGGCCAGGGAAGACCACAGGGCGGTCAGGGACGTTTCGGAGGAAAAGACGGAGATAACCGTAGTGAAGGACGCTTTGGCGGACAGAACCACCAGGGTGGACAGCGCTCCGGCGGTGCAAGAAGAAGCGGCGGATCTGACGCAATCTTTACACCAGAGCTGACCAAGACATCCAAGGACAGCAAGCGTGAGCGTGACAGAGAGAACAAGAATAAAAAGAAAGATTTCGATAAGACATCAGGTGGCGGACACAGACCAAACCAGGGCGGCAGAAACCAGATGTCCAGAATCCCGAAAGCACTTCAGAAACCTGCTCCGCAGCAGAAACAGGAAGAGAAGAAACCGGAGATCAAGGAGATCACAATTCCGGAGAAGCTTACCATCCGCGAGCTTGCAGAAGCGATGAAGATGCAGCCATCTGCAATTGTTAAGAAGCTGTTCATGGAAGGTCAGATGGTAACGGTAAACCACGAGATCGATTTCGAGCAGGCAGAAGAGATTGCTCTTGGATTTGACATTATTGCAGAAAAAGAAGAAAAAGTAGATGTAATTGAGGAGCTTCTGAAAGAGGAAGAGGAAGACGAATCCACAATGGTTTCAAGACCACCGGTAGTCTGTGTAATGGGACACGTTGACCATGGTAAAACTTCTCTTCTGGATGCAATCCGTAAGACAAACGTAACAAGAGGCGAGGCTGGTGGAATCACACAGCATATCGGTGCTTATGTAGTTGATATCAACGGACAGAAGATCACTTTCCTTGATACACCGGGACATGAGGCATTCACTGCCATGCGTATGCGTGGAGCAAACTCCACAGATATCGCTGTTCTTGTAGTTGCAGCTGATGATGGTGTTATGCCACAGACAGTAGAAGCTATCAGCCATGCAAAGGCTGCTGGTGTTGAGATCATCGTTGCCATCAACAAGATCGATAAGCCAAGTGCAAACATTGAACGTGTAAAACAGGAGCTTTCCGAGTATGAGCTGATTCCTGAGGACTGGGGCGGTACAACTCCGTTCGTTCCGGTATCTGCCAAGACAGGAGAGGGCATTGATGATCTTCTTGAAATGATCCTTTTAACCGCAGAGGTTTCTGAGCTGAAGGCAAACCCGAACCGTGCAGCAAGAGGTCTTGTGATCGAGGCTCAGCTGGATAAAGGCAAAGGACCGGTTGCTACGATCCTTGTACAGAAGGGTACTCTTCATGTTGGAGATTTTATCGCAGCCGGAGCATGCAATGGTAAAGTACGTGCCATGATGGATGATAAGGGACGCCGTGTAAAACAGGCTGGTCCGTCTACTCCTGTAGAGATCCTTGGTCTTGGCGATGTTCCGAATGCCGGAGAGGTTCTTATGTCCTTTGAGAATGATAAAGAGGCTAAGAATTTTGCAGCAGCATTTGTTTCCGAGAATAAGAACCGTCTTCTTGAGGAAACTAAGGGTAAACTTTCCCTGGATAATCTGTTTGACCAGATTCAGGCAAGCGACCTTAAGGAGCTCCCGATTATTGTCAAAGCCGATGTGCAGGGTTCTGTAGAGGCTGTAAAACAGAGTCTTGTAAAACTTTCCAATGATGAGGTTGTTGTAAGAGTGATCCATGGCGGCGTTGGTGCTGTCAATGAGTCTGATGTCAGCCTTGCTGCTACATCAAATGCGATCATCATCGGATTTAACGTTCGTCCTGATACCACAGCGAAACAGCTGGCAGAGCAGGAAGGCGTTGACCTTCGTCTGTACCGTGTTATCTACCAGGCAATTGAGGACGTGGAAGCTGCCATGAAGGGTATGCTGGATCCGGTATTTGAGGAGAAGGTAATCGGTCATGCAGAGGTTCGTCAGCTGTTCAAGGCTTCCGGTATCGGTACTATCGCAGGAAGCTATGTGCTTGACGGTACCTTCCAGAGAGGATGCAAGGTACGAATCACAAGAGACGAGGAGCAGATCTATGAAGGTGAGCTGGCTTCCCTTAAGAGATTTAAAGATGATGTCAAAGAAGTCCGTGCGGGCTATGAGTGTGGTCTTGTATTCCAGGATTTCAATGACGTTAAAGAAGAAGATAAAGTTGAAGCATATATTATGGTTGAGGTGCCGCGCTAGAGCGTAGTAATCGCAGGTGTCAGTTGGGGGCAAGCTCATTGCCCCCAATTTTTCGTTGTCAGAGCCTGCGCTCATATAGGAGACCAAAAAATGAGAAAAAACAGCATTAAAAATACAAGGATCAATGCAGAAGTTCAGAAAGAACTGAGCAACATTATCCGCAGTGAGATCAAGGATCCCCGCATCCATCCCATGACATCTGTCATGGCTGTGGAGGTTGCACCGGATCTTAAGACCTGCAAGGCATTTATCAGTGTCCTTGGCAGCGAGGAATCCAAGCAGTCCACAATTAAAGGGCTGAAAAGTGCAGAAGGCTATATCCGCCGTCAGCTTGCGAAGAACCTGAATCTTCGCAACACTCCGGAAATCCGCTTCATTCTGGATGAGTCTATTGAATATGGCGTAAATATGTCCAGACTTATCGATGATGTGATCGAACACGACCATTCGAAGGGCACTGAGAGTGAGGATGGGGAAAAACAGGATGCAGCAGAAACTGAAGACGAAGAGTAAAAATCGAGGTGAAGGGAATGGAGAGAATCGAAGAAATTCTGGATGGCGTAAAGACCATGGGAATTGGGGGACATGTTCGCCCAGATGGTGACTGTGTAGGTTCCTGCATGGCACTTTATCTGTATATAAAGAAATGGTATCCTGAAATCAAGGCAGATATCTATCTGGAGAAGCCGAAGCCGGTATTCGGACATATTGCATGCATGGACGAGGTGCATTATGAAGCAGGCGAGCCCAGAGAGTATGATCTTTTTGTAACCTGTGATGTAAGCGCTCCTGACCGTCTGGCAGTAGCGTCTGATTATTTCGCTTCTGCGAAAAAGACCGTCTGCATTGACCATCATGTGAGCAATCCGGGATTTGCAGATGTGAACCACGTACATGGTGAGATCAGCTCTGCCAGCGAGGTTCTGTATAAGCTTCTTAACAAAGAAAAAATCGATCTGGATATTGCAACTGCTATTTATACCGGAATGATCCACGATACAGGTGTATTCCAGTATTCCTCCACATCTCCGGACACCATGCGTATTGCCGGTGACCTGATGGAAAAAGGTGTTGATTTTTCCAATATTATTGACGAATCCTTCTATCAGAAGAGCTACATTCAGAATCAGGTCATGGGGCGTGTTCTGGCAGAGAGCATTATGCTTCTGGATGGCAAATGTATCGTTGGCTACATGAAGCTGAGAGACATGGATTTCTATGGTGTAAAGCCGTCAGACCTGGATGGAATCGTAAGCCAGCTCCGTCTTACGAAAGGTGTGGAAGTGGCAATGTTTATTTATGAGCATGAAAGCCAGGTGTTTAAGGTATCACTCCGTTCCAACGGTTCTGTAGATGTAAGCAAGATTGCTTCCTATTTCGGAGGAGGCGGACATGTGAAAGCAGCAGGCTGTGATCTGGCCGGCTCCATGTATGACGTTATCAATAATATTTCAGAACAGATCGAAAAACAGCTTTTAGGACAGGATAAGTAATGGCAGATTTTCAGGGAATCATTGTAATTCACAAGGAAAAGGGCTTTACCTCCCATGATGTGGTAGCCAAGCTTCGGGGAATTCTCCATATGAAAAAGATAGGGCACACAGGTACTCTTGACCCGGATGCTACCGGTGTTTTGCCGGTAGCTCTTGGAAAGGGCACCAAGCTGGTGGATCTTCTTACAGATAAGGAAAAAACGTATGAGGCAGTGCTTCATCTGGGAATCGACACGGATACCCAGGATATGTCCGGAACAGTTCTGGAAGAGCGGCCAGTGAATGTGACTGAGGAGGAAGTGCGAAAAGTACTGAAAAGCTTTGTAGGGGAGCAGCTTCAGGTTCCGCCTATGTATTCTGCTCTGAAGGTAAATGGAAAGAAACTTTATGAGCTGGCAAGAGAGGGCAAAACGGTTGAGCGAAAAGCCCGGCCAGTGTGCTTCTACGAGATAGAGCCTCTGGAATTTCATCTTCCGCTGGTGAAAATAAGAGTGACCTGCAGTAAGGGAACCTATATCCGCACCTTGTGCCATGATATTGGTGAGAAGCTTGGCTGTGGCGGCTGTATGGAAGAACTGCTCCGGTCAAGGGTAGGCCGGTATTCTCTCTCTGAGAGCCATACGCTTGCCCAGGTGGAAGCTGCCGTGGCAGATGGAACCGTCCAGGATATGATCGATCCGGTAGAGGCAGTTCTGGCTGAGTACCCCGCTCTTTATGCGGATTCTTACGGGGACAGGCTTCTGGCAAATGGAAATCCGCTGTCCGACAATCTGGTGAGTCCCCAGCACAAAGAAGGCTGGGTGCGCATGTACGCCAGTGACGGAACTTTTACAGGTATTTTTCAGTGGGATGCAGGGGAGAAGAAATATTATCCGGTGAAAATGTTCTGAATAATAAAGTGACGATTTGGCAGGTGCTGAATAGTCACCAATCAGACATAAACTGGTGTGACAGGAGAGATTATGGAATACCTGAAGATAGAGGGTGAGTTTCCAAAGCTTGCCAACTGTGCAGTAACAATGGGAAAATTTGACGGGATCCACCGTGGCCACAGGAAACTGGTTGAGAAGATCAGGGAGCGGAAGACACTTGGAGAACAGGCTGTCCTTTTTGCCATTGATGCTTCCAGCAACATGATCCTTACCAGCCAGGAGCGCGCTTCCCTTCTTGAAAAGCTTGGCGTGGATGTGCTGGTAGAATGCCAGTTAAATGACAGGATCCGGCATATGAAGGCTGAGAATTTTATAAAAGAGATTCTTATGGGAGATCTTGGGGCATCCTACGTAGTAGTAGGAGAGGACAACCGGTTTGGCTTTGAGCGGAAAGGTACGCCCCGGCTTCTTATGGAATTTGGAGAAAAGTATGGCTTTGATGTGGAAATCCTTTCCAAAGAAATGGATGGACACAGGAAGATCAGCAGTACCTATATCAGAGAAGAACTGAAAAAAGGAAATATGGAGAAAGTTACTTCCCTTATGGGAAGGGATTACTTTGTGGAAGGCCAGGTGGTGCATGGCAGGGGAATGGGACATAAGGTCCTGCTTCCCACCACCAATCTCGTGCCTCCCAGGACCAAGATCCTGCCGCCAAACGGTGTGTATGTGACAAGCTCTTATTTCGGGGATAAGATATACCACGGAATTACCAACATTGGCTGTAAGCCTACGGTTGGTGAGAGCTTTATAGGGGTGGAAACCTATCTTTTTGACTGTAAGGAAGATCTCTACGGAGAGGAATGCCGGGTGGATTTCAAAAAGTTTTTGAGGCCGGAACGGAAATTTCCCTCTCTTGAGGCGCTGAAGAGCAGACTTCTGGCGGATGCAGAGGATGGCCGGAGATTTTTTGAAAAAACTGAGAAATAATATCGGGAAGAAAAACGAAAAAAACAGTTTACAGAATCTGGCGGGTATGCTATACTAGGCAAGGTGTGAGTAGGTTTACTTCCTGCGTTCACATATCAGACAGCCCATATTCAGGGGTTGGACACTCCGACCGTCTCTTAATATGCGGCGATTACGTCCCCACAGGAATACCTGCATGGGAGACCATTAAGAATAATAAGGAGGAAATCAAGATGATTTCAAAAGAAAAGAAAACAGCAATTATGAAAGAGTATGCAAGATGTGAGGGAGATACTGGTTCACCAGAGGTACAGGTAGCTGTTCTTACTGCAAGAATCCAGGAGCTTACTGAGCATTTACAGAACAACCACAAGGATCATCATTCCAGACGTGGTCTGCTGAAAATGGTAGGTCAGAGACGTGGACTGTTAGCTTACTTAAAGAAAACAGACATCGAAAGATACCGTGCACTGATTGAGAAATTAGGTTTAAGAAAATAATTAGTATGCGGAAGGGGCGGATATCCATCCGCCCTATTTTAAGATGTGAGGAAAGTTATGATTGTTCACTGACAAGCTTTCTACCGGAGCTTTTGTGGATAGTGATAAGTGTCACAATAGAGGCACTATTGTCTGTAAGGGCAACCTGACAGATAAAGATTTCCGAGACTTCTGAAAAGGACATTTGAAGAGAACATTTGAAGAGAACTGTTCCCAGCAATATCAAATGTATTTTTCAGTCGTTTCGGACTTCTGTTGTGACAGAGGCAAAGAGAGCTGCAATATACGTCGGTCAGAACTGGTTTTTACAGCTTCTGCAGAAGTGTAAGGTGGCTTCAGATCAATATTTTATATGAAAAAGGAGAGAAGACATGTACAAAAGTTATTCCATGGAATTAGCTGGAAGAACACTTACCGTAGATATCGGACGTGTTGCGAAACAGGCCAATGGCGCAGCACTTATGCATTATGGTGATACCACTGTACTTGCTACAGCAACTGCATCCAAGGAGCCAAGAGAGGGAATCGACTTTTTCCCATTAAGCGTTGAATATGAAGAGAAAATGTACGCCGTAGGAAAGATTCCGGGCGGTTTCAATAAGAGAGAAGGAAAGGCAAGCGAGCACGCAATCCTTACCTCCCGTGTTATCGACAGACCTATGCGTCCTTTGTTCCCGAAGGATTACAGAAACGACGTAACACTGGTAGACATGGTTATGTCTGTAGATCCGGAGTGCAACCCGGAGATCCCGGCTATGCTTGGTTCTTCCCTTGCTACCTGTATTTCTGATATTCCATTTGATGGCCCATGTGCAACGACACAGATCGGCCTGATCAATGGAGAGTATGTTGTGAACCCTACACTGGCTCAGAAGGATATTTCTGATCTTCAGCTGACAGTAGCTTCCACAAGAGACAAAGTTATCATGATCGAGGCCGGTGCCAACGAGGTTCCGGAGGATCAGATGATCGAGGCTATTTATAAAGCACATGAGGTAAACCAGGAGATCATCAGATTCTTCGATCAGATCATCGCTGAGTGCGGTAAAGAGAAACACAGCTATGAGTCCTGTGCAGTTCCGCAGGAGCTGTTTGACGCCATCAAGGAGATCGTTCCTCCGGAAGAAATGGAAGTTGCCGTATTCTCTGATGACAAGCAGACAAGAGAGAACAATATTGCAGAGATCACAGACAAGCTGAAAGAAGCTTTCGCAGAGAAAGAGGAGTGGCTTGCTGTTCTTGGTGAGGCTGTTTACCAGTATCAGAAGAAGACCGTTCGTAAGATGATCCTGAAAGATCACAAACGTCCGGACGGCCGTGCAATCACACAGATCCGTCCTCTGGCAGCAGAGGTTGACATCATCCCGAGAGTACATGGCTCTGCTATGTTCACCCGTGGACAGACTCAGATTTGTACGATCACTACTCTGGCACCTCTTGCAGAGGCACAGAGAATTGACGGACTTGACGAGTTTGAGACAAGCAAGAGATATATGCATCACTACAATTTCCCGTCCTATTCTGTAGGTGAGACAAAGCCATCCAGAGGACCGGGACGCCGTGAGATCGGTCATGGAGCACTTGCTGAGAGAGCACTTGTACCGGTTCTTCCAAGCGTAGAAGAATTCCCATATGCAATCCGTACTGTATCCGAGACCTTTGAGTCAAACGGATCTACCTCCCAGGCAAGTATCTGTGCATCCACCATGTCTCTTGAGGCTGCCGGTGTACCGATTAAGAAGCCGGTTGCAGGTATTTCCTGTGGTCTTGTAACAGGTGACACAGATGATGATTATATCGTTCTTACTGATATCCAGGGACTTGAGGACTTCTTTGGCGACATGGACTTCAAGGTAGCCGGAACTCATGACGGTATCACAGCGATTCAGATGGATATTAAGATCCACGGTCTTACAAGACAGATCGTAGAAGAAGCAATCAGACGTACTAAGGAAGCAAGAGAGTACATCCTTAACGAAGTTATTGAGAAATGTATCCCTGCACCTCGTACAACTGTTGGAAAATATGCTCCGAAGATCATCCAGATCCAGATCGATCCTCAGAAGATCGGTGATGTTGTTGGCCAGAGAGGTAAGACCATCAACACCATCATTGAGCGCACAGGCGTTAAGATCGACATCACAGATGAGGGTGCTGTATCTATCTGCGGCGTAGATGATAAGAACATGCAGGAAGCAAAGCGTATGGTTGAGATCATTGCTTCTGACTTCGAGCAGGGACAGATCCTTACCGGACAGGTTGTAAGCATCAAGGAGTTTGGCGCATTTGTTGAGTTCGCACCTGGCAAAGAGGGAATGGTTCACATTTCCAAGATCTGCAAGGAGAGAATCAACCGCGTAGAGGATGTTCTTACACTTGGAGATAAAGTGACTGTTGTATGCCTTGGAAAAGACAAGATGGGAAGAATGAGCTTCAGCATCAAGGATGTTCCGGCAGAGGCAAAATAAGAATAAAATGCAAGGCCACTGTGTAGGAAAAGCACAGTGACAGCTTGGGGGATGCCGGACAGATGTGCCCGGCATTCTTTATATCCGCTGCAGAGCCGGAGCTTTGGAAAATGCGTCTGCACGGGATAAACAGGAGGAAACATGAAGAGAATTGCAAAATTTCATAAAGTAAGTAAAGAGCGCTTTGTGGCAGACTGGATGGATGCTTTTGAAGGCGTGTCTGCTGACGAGGCAGAGAAGATTTATGAGGGAATCCGTCTTCCAAGACGGGCTACTGCCGGAAGCGCAGGCTATGATTTCTTTTCCCCGGCTGATTTTACCATCAAGCCAGGCGAGACCATCAAGATTCCGACCGGGATCTGTGTGGAGATGGATCAGGAATGGGTGCTGAAATGCTATCCAAGAAGCGGCCTGGGATTCAAATTCCGTCTGCAGCTGAATAATACGGTGGGGATTATTGACAGCGATTATTTTTATTCTGACAATGAAGGCCATATTTTTGCCAAGCTGACAAATGATACCAATGAGAATAAAGTGGTAGAATTGAAGGCAGATACAGGCTTTATGCAGGGAATCTTCGTTGAGTACGGGATTACCGTAGATGATGATGTGACAGATGTGAGAAATGGCGGGTTTGGAAGTACGACGAAGTAACCCGCTGCGGCGCCCTCGCAGTTTTATGGGAAATACAAAAGCAGGTAAATGTGATGAATTTATCAATCACAGATACCTGCTTTTATTGTGCTTAAGTTTTTTTCAAATTTTGCAGAAAGCCTTTTTCAAACAGGCTCCCGCAGGAAATCTCTTTAAAGACCACCGGGAAGATTACTCTGATGCTCCCGCAGGAAATTTCTTTAAAGACCACCGGAGAGATTACTCTAAAGGTGTTCCGGCAGCTTCTGCTTCTCGTGCATTCTGTAAAACAGTGTCAAATGCGATAGCAGCCTTATTGTACTCTTCGTCGCTCTCAATGTTGGAAAGCATGGGAGCACCCTCTGCAGTGCGGGTGAAGGAATACAGATAAACTTCACCGTCATGATTCTGGCCCTCTTCGTCAAGAGGAAGAAGCGCAATATATTCCTTTGCATCTACCGGGAAAATGGTAAGGATGGCGCATTCTACCTCAGTATCATCCTCCATGGTAAGAGTAATGGTGCTGTGCTGGTTTGCGTCAGTGCTGCATCCACCGCATGTGGAGCAGTCGGAACCGCCGCAGGATGAGCTGCTTCCACAGCTGCTGCAGGAGTTTGTCATATCTGAATCACTCATTAAAAATACCTCACTTTATAAAAAATTTGTATTTATATGTTACCTGTGAAAAAGCATGTTCATGCTGTAAAACAAGGTAACACCGGGACTTCTTTAGCTTCATTTTCACTGGTAACGGTATGCCCGGACAATATTTAGATTGTACCAGAAAAATAGGGTTTTGTGAATAGGGAAATCTGTGTTATAATGAAGAAAGTGTTAGAATATATTGAATATTCACAGGCAATATCCTATGAGAGGTTTTTTGTGAATGAAGTTCACTGGAAACTTTGAAAAAATGGGCAAAATCATGTACAGAAGGATTTTTGTGCATTATATAAATTTTTACAGATTGGAGAACAACATGAAGCTTGTATCATGGAACGTAAATGGAATCCGTGCCTGTATTACCAAGGGCTTTGAAGAAAGCTTTGCGAAGCTGGACGCAGACATTTTCTGCCTTCAGGAGACCAAATGTCAGGAGAACCAGGTGAAGCTGGAGCTTCCAGGTTATTATCAATATTGGAATTACGCGAACCGCAAGGGATATTCCGGAACAGCTGTTTTTACGAAAAAAGAGCCGTTGTCCGTGACTTACGGACTTGGAATAGAGGAACACGATAAAGAAGGCCGTGTGATCACTGCAGAGATGGACGATTTTTATCTGGTTACCGTATATACGCCCAATTCCCAGTCCGAGCTTCGAAGACTGGAATACCGCATGGAATGGGAAAGAGATTTCCTGGCTTATCTTCTGAAGCTTCAGGAGAAAAAGCCTGTGATCTGCTGTGGAGACATGAATGTGGCACATCAGGAAATTGACCTGAAGAATCCTAAGACTAACCGGATGAACGCAGGCTTCACAGATGAAGAGAGAGCCTGCTTTACCAGAACTCTGGAAGCTGGATTTATTGACACATTCCGTTACTTTTATCCGGAGCTTGAGGGTGCCTACTCCTGGTGGTCTTACCGATTTAAGGCAAGAGAGAAGAACGCCGGATGGAGAATTGACTATTTCATCACCTCTCCGTCCTTGAAAGAGAATCTGGAGGATGCGAAGATTCACAGCGAGATAATGGGATCCGACCATTGTCCTGTAGAGCTGGATCTGAAATTTTAGACCATAGGGAGTCCTGTATGGCAGGATCTGGGGATAAACAGATAGCATCGGATGATTTTATTTCATAAGAAAGATTGCATTATGCAGATTCCTTTTGGGAAACGTGCTCTGTGTACAAAAATGGCTACAGACGAGACAGCAGACAAAGACAGGAGGGCTTATAAAGTGCCAATACCGGGAAATAAGAGCGTGGTTGTGACATACGGTTATCCTCTTTTACTTGGGGTAACCCAGATGGCAGATGGATATAATTTTGCAGTGGAAGCGGAAGAGGATTCTGAGGTTTACCTGCTTCTTTACAGGAAGAGGGGAAGAGAGCCCTTTTATGAACTTCTTCTGGATGAAAAATATCGTACAGGACGGATTTTTTCTGTCTTTATGAAAAAATTAAATGTAACCAATCTGGAATACAATTTTAAGATAAACGGGGAAATCTATCTGGATCCCTGTGCCAGCAGAATCAGCGGAAGAGAGCACTTTGGGGCAGCGTGGGAGGAGGATCCCCACAAGGTGCGATGCGGCTTCTGGTCAGGCAATGGTTATGACTGGGGGGATGAGAAAGCACCGGAAACAGACTTTGGAGATATGATCCTCTATAAAGTACATGTCCGTGGATATACCAGGCAGGCTAAGCTGCCGGCAGGACTTCGGGGCACTTTTTCCGGTCTGGTACAGATGATCCCATACTGGCAGGAGCTTGGCATTAATACAGTAGAGCTTATGCCGGCCTATGAATTTATGGAGGTGGTTCCGCCAAAGGAGCCAGACGGTCTGGTTTCCCAGAAGGGGAAAAAGGACGAGGTAAATTACTGGGGATATGGAAATGGTCTTTATTTCGCGCCAAAGAGTGCTTATTGCGCTACCCGGGATCCCCACAGGGAATTTTGTGACATGATCAGGGCTTTTCACAAAGCAGGGATTGGCTGTATCATGGAAATGTATTTTCCGGCAGAAGTTAATCCTTTAATGGCACTTCGTGCAGTGCAGTTCTGGAAACAGAATTATCATGTGGACGGCTTTCATATTCTGGGAGAAGGGGCACCTCTTGACCTGATCATGAAGGACGGCCTGCTTGCAGGGACGAAGATCATGGCAGAAGGAATGGATACGGCTGCTCTTTATAAGAACCGCAGATCAGGAAAGCGTTGCTTTGCGGAATATAATCTGGGCTTTTTGCAGGATATGCGCAGATTCCTGAAAAGCGATGAGGATATGGTTCCGGCTGTGCAGTACCGCATCCGTCATAACCCGGATGACCATGGAGTGATCAATTATATCACCTGCCAGGACGGTTTTACTTTAAATGACCTTGTTTCCTACAATTATAAGCACAATGAGGCAAATGGGGAAGGCAATAACGACGGCTGCAGCTATAATTATTCCTGGAATTGCGGTATTGAAGGACCAAGCAGGAAGCAGTGGATCCGTCAGATGAGGGAGCGCCAGATGCGTGCTGCTTTTGCCATGCTGCTGTTTTCCCAGGGAGTGCCCATGATCTATGGCGGTGATGAGATCGGCAATTCCCAGGAGGGAAATAACAATGCTTACTGTCAGGATAATCCCATTGGCTGGATTGACTGGCGGGGACTGCGGCGAAATGCCAGTATGCTCGCCTTTGTAAAAAAGGCAGTTGCACTTCGGAAGGCTCATCCTGTCCTTCATATGAGTGAGAGCATGAAAGAAGCAGATTACCTTGGCAAGGGATTCCCGGATATGTCTTTTCATGGGGAACGTGCATGGTTCTGCAACATGGAAAATACCAGCCGCATGATCGGCATGATGCTGTGCGGGGCATATGCAAAGCTGCCGGACGGAAGTGAGGATGATTTCCTTTATACAGGCTATAATTTTCACTGGGAAACCAGGAATATCGCGCTTCCTAATCTGCCAGAGGGGATGGAGTGGAAGAAAGTGATGGATACCGGAGATCTGACCTGTGATGGATTTTATGGGGAAAATGGCCAGGTCTATGAAAGAGCCGTGGAGGTGGGACCGCGTACAGTGGTTGTACTTCAGGGTGTGAAGAAACCGGAGCCTGAAAGAAAGCATACTGGCAAAGGAAAAAAGAATGAAAAACTGCCAGTCGCAAAAGCGAAGAAAACTGCAGCTTCAGACAATACTGTGACAGAAGCTGAGAATAAGGAAAGGAGGTCCGGTGACAATGCATCCATGGCTTCACTTTAAAACAATCACAAAGCATAAGCTGATGGTCATGCACTATTGCTTCCGAATCGGACTTTACAAGCAAGGGCTTCTCCATGACCTTTCCAAATATACTCCATCGGAATTTCTGGTGGGCTGCAAATATTATCAGGGAAACAGAAGTCCAAATAACGCAGAACGTGAGGCTACTGGCGTGTCTACCGCCTGGCTTCATCATAAAGGGCGCAATAAGCATCATTATGAGCATTGGGTGGATTATTCCATAAATGATCCGGAGCATGTGATCATGGGGGCGAAAATGCCTCGCAGATATGTGGCAGAGATGGTGATGGACCGGATCAGTGCCTCCAGGACGTATCTTGGGGACGCATATGACAATCACAAGCCGCTGGAATATTTTCTGAAAAGCAAGCCGAAGCTGTGGTTTGTACATCCCCAGACCAAAAAAGAGTTAGAGGGGCTGCTTCGGATCCTCAATGACAAAGGGGAAGAAAAGGCTTTGTGGTATATTAAGCATGTTTATCTGAAAGGGAAAGAGAAGTAGTTTCATATTCTGTGTTTATAAAACGCATACTTTCAAAAAAATATATAATATCACTTGCACTTTCATACTCTTCTGTGGTAAAGTATGAAATATGTTATTTTGCTGTCCGGATGATTTGGGGACGGCAGATTTTATAACAGAGGAGGAGAAAAAATTGAGTGGTACAACAGTGATAATTCTGATTGCTTTTGTGTTTTACCTTGCCATGATGATCGTCATCGGCGCGGTTTACATGAAAAAGACCTCCAGCTCAGAGGATTATTTCCTTGGAGGACGAGGACTGAACGGATGGGTGGCAGCCCTTTCAGCACAGGCTTCTGATATGAGCGGATGGCTTCTGATGGGTCTTCCCGGAGCTATTTATTCCTTTGGATCCGGACAGATCTGGATCGCGGTAGGACTTTTTATCGGAACTGTTCTCAACTGGGTTTGTATTTCCGGAAGACTTCGTAAATACACCATCGCAGCAAACAATTCCATGACCATCCCGGCATTTTTCGAGAACCGTTACCGTGATAAGAAAAAGATCCTACTTCTGATCTCATCAGTGGTAATCGTAATCTTTTTCCTGGTGTATACAGCTTCTGCGCTGGCAGCAGGCGGTAAGCTGTTCAATACCGTATTTGGACTTGATTATCACATAGCACTTGCCATTGGAGCAGCGGTTATTCTTTGCTATACTTTCATGGGCGGCTTTATGGCGGTCTGTGTAACAGACTTTGTACAGGGAACCCTGATGCTTATCGGACTGCTTGTAGTTCCGCTGGTGGCATATTTCCTGCTTCCAGGCAATCTTACAGACCTGATCTCCCAGAGCGGCGTGACCGGCGGTGCAGGTGCTTATCTGAACCCATTTATGAATGGAGACAGACCATATACCTTTATAGAGATCTTTTCCCAGCTGGCATGGGGCTTTGGATACTGTGGAATGCCTCACGTACTGGTAAGATTTATGGCAGTTAAGAACGAGAAGGAACTGAAAAAATCCTGGGCGATTGCCATTGTATGGGATCTTCTTTCCCTGACAGCTGCATTTGCAATCGCTGTGATCGGAAGAGCTTATCTGCTTCCTGTTATTCTTGGGGAGAACGGAGCTGCTTCTTCTGAGAGCGTATTTATTGAGATGATCCGCAAGGTGTTTACCTCAGAGCTTGCGCTTCCCTTTATCGGTGGACTGTTCCTCTGCGGAATCCTTGCAGCGATCATGTCCACAGCGGATTCCCAGCTTCTGGTAACGGCTTCTGCAGTATCAGAGGACTTGTATCACAGCTTTGTCAAGAAGGATGCTGATACAGAGGAAATTCTGAAAGTAAGCCGCATCACGGTTATTGTGATCGCAGTGATTGCATTTGTCATTGCATGGAATCCGGACAGCAGTATTATGGGACTGGTTTCCAATGCATGGGCAGGACTTGGTTCTGCATTTGGACCGATCGTGGTAATGTCCCTGTTCTGGAGAAGAACCAATCTTCCAGGTGCCATTGCAGGTATGGTGACTGGCGGACTTACCGTTATTATCTGGGACTATATTCCATTAGTTGGAGGACAGACACTGGGAACCTATACCGGACTTTATTCCCTGGCAGTTGGTTTCCTGCTCAGTCTGGTGATGATCGTGATCGTCAGCCTTGTGACGAAGGCTCCATCCAAAGAAATCACAGATGAGTTTGACAGAGTTGCTGCGAAATAATGCGGTTGTATGATCGTTGTGCATTGTGATGCGTGTTATAGGTTGCGATGCGACCATTAAGAAAGTTTTATAAAAAAGGTAGTCCTTATATGGAAAGGGCTACCTTTTTTTCTGAAAATTTGTTATAATAATAACATCTTTATCCGGGAATGAAAGACATTGTATATCAGTGTCTGGCAGAAAACGGACGTAATAAATCTGCATTCCCATAACAGAAAGGGGCAACACAAGATGAAAAAATATGATTATTTAATTGTAGGAGCCGGACTTTTTGGAGCTGTATTCGCTCACGAAGCTACTAAGAAGGGCAAGACCTGCCTGGTGATCGACAAGCGTGATCATATCGGCGGTAATATTTACACAGAGGAAGTAGAAGGCATCCAGGTCCACAAGTATGGCGCACATATTTTCCATACCTCTAAGAAGGAAATCTGGGACTATGTGAACCAGTTTACAGAATTTAACCACTTTGTAAATTCACCTATTGCTGTGTATAAGGATGAACTGTATAATCTTCCGTTTAATATGAATACATTCCACCAGCTCTGGGGAGTTCGGACTCCGGCAGAGGCGAAGGCGAAGATTCAGGAGCAGATCAGCCGCATGCACATCACACACCCGAAGAACCTGGAAGAGCAGGCGCTGGCGCTGGTGGGACAGGATGTGTATGAGAAGCTGGTAGAGGGCTATACCCGCAAGCAGTGGGGAAGAGAGTGTAAGGACCTTCCGTCCTTTATTATCAAGAGACTTCCTCTTCGTTATACCTATGATAATAACTATTTTAAGGATCCCTATCAGGGTATTCCGAAGGGCGGCTATACCCGCATTATCAAGAAGCTTCTGGAGGGTGTCCAGGTTTGCCTGAAGACGGATTTCTTTGCAAACAGAGAAGAGCTCACTGCACAGGCAGATAAGATCCTTTTTACCGGTATGATCGATGAATTTTACGATTACTGCTATGGTGAGCTGGAGTACCGTTCCCTGCGTTTTGAGACAGAAGTGCTTGATATGGGGAACTATCAGGGAAATGCGGTTGTGAACTATACCGATTATGAAGTGCCATATACCCGTATTATTGAGCATAAGCACTTCGAATTTGGGACACAGCCGAAGACTGTTATCACAAGAGAATATCCGGCAGCATGGGAGAAGGGAAAAGAGCCGTATTATCCCATTAATGATCCGAAGAATGACGAGCTCTTTGACAAGTATGAGCGCCGTGCATTAGAAGAGAAGAATGTACTCTTCGGCGGACGACTGGGCATGTACCGCTATATGGATATGGATAAAGTAATCGAGGAAGCTCTTAATATGGCTGAGACCGAGCTGACCTACGAAGAAGTATAAAGGAGAATACTATGGATACCCCGACTATTACACAATACTACAGAGAATCGGACCCGGCCAGACGTCTGGCACTTTTGAATATGTCAATTGAGGCAGGAGAGGAGCCGGAGCTGAATCAGATCCGCAGGGAGCTTTGGGACATCCGTTATCAGGATCCGTCTGAGCTTGGCGGTGATACCCGGGCTGACGGTTTGATCGCACTGTGGATGCTGATGGAGTTTAATAAGGACAGCGGCAAGCGCTTTATGGGAGTCCGCGGCGGACGTAAGGAGATCATGAAACAGCTGAATAAAATGAAATTCCAGGAAATCTGCGCCAAGGGTAAGGATTATGAAGAGCTTCTTTACAGGGAGTGCTGCCATATGGTGAAGACGTATATGGAGCTTAGTGAGTCTGATAAGGCTTATAACAGCACGCTGTTTGGAATTATGAAAATGAGCAGTGAGCGTGCCAAGGACAAGCTGAAAGCGGATATTTATGATACTGCCGTGGTGCTTCCGCAGACATTGAAGATGGAAGAAGAGCTTGGAATCGTCACCCGCGCCGCCCGGGAAATGTACGAACTGCATTTTCCAGGAGAGGGAAGCCTGGGAGCAGACAGATAACATGTCAGGCGAAAAAGCCTGACATGTATAAAAAGATATAAAATTATAAAGTCCTTAATACCGCAGCAGTCTCCGAATCTGGAGCTGGCTGCGGTATTTATTATGCAGCTCCAGTTCCAGCGCCTTCTCACATGCATCCAGAATCACATCATAATAGGTAAACTGATAAATATTACCTGCAATCTGTACACAATTATACCGCTGCAAAGAAATCCCAATCTGTTCCATGGAAAACTGGAAATCAAGCTTCGCCTGCAGCATACGCATTAAGGTAAAGGACACAAACCCAATCACAAAATGGGCATTGATCTTATCCGGTGTCCAGATGAAGGTAGCAGAGGAGTCATACTGGCTTTTGGAATCAAGGAAAATTTTCTCCATATGACGAAGTCCGCTGAAAAGACGATAAGGGGCAAGATTATCCACCTCCAGATTATCAGTAGCAATGGCAGTATATCCGTCCAGCTTCAATCCGGTACGCCTTCCGGAAGACTCCCTGGCAAGGCGCTGCTGTCTGGCCTGAAGCTCATGGTAGTATACAAATTGTTTTTCCCTATCCTCAAAAATCCGCTCTTTATAAAGAAGAGGGATAGTCTGATGCTTTTCATTCAGAATTTTCATTTCCTGATAACCATCCTTCAGTACCCAATCCTTAAATTCTGCATTCGCAGTATGTACCGGCAGACCATAAATATATCCGTCTGCTGGAACTCCATTGCAAATAAAAGGCTCCTCCTCCGGACGCACAGGTGCAGTATTATAAAAGCGGGTTCTGGGATTCTCTCTCTTTAATTGCTTTACGGCATTAAAAACAGACTGGTTCAACACAGTACCACTGGTAGACAGGTCATATGCAATGGGAATTCCATTTCTGTCCGTGAGAAGATCCAGGTGAAGGGTGGAATCTGTACGTTTGGCATTGGGCTGCGTGTCAGAGGGCATGCTTCCCGGAATGGAAAAATTATAGCTGGTGTGATCCAAAAAAGCAGAAGTGGTATCTCTGGAAAGGATGCTGCCGGAATGCTCATAAATCCACTTCTGCAGATCTTTTTGCAGTTTCACGATAACATGAAAGGCAGAATCCAGGTCTTCGTCTGAGATGCTTCCGGATTCTTCGAAGTAGATTCCTTTTTCAATAGCTTCATTCCAGGTGCAATTTGGGTAAAGCGCACGGGAAATGACCATATATCGGAAAAGTTCTTCTATATTATAGGAGAGAGATAGATTCCAGGTCCTGGTACGCCAGAAAATGTCCAGCTGAAGCTCCTTATAAAGGTATTTCAGAATGCCGTAGCCTACATTTTTCAGAGAGTGTTCTCCCGGTGAGAGAGCAGTAGTAAGGTCAACATATACCACAGAGTTCTTTTTGGCTTCTCGTTCCTGGTTCATATCAGCGACAACCTTCTCGAAATGGCTGATGGGATCCGGGTAATCCTTCTTTAAATCTTCCAGATATCCCAACCCCATAATGGTTTTCTGACGAGTGGCTTTCTTCTCTTTATCATAGTAGGATTCGGTGATGGCAAGGTAAGTTCCCTTTGCCTTAGGGGTCTTTTTGAGAAACATAGGGGTCCTCCTGTATGCTTTATCATTTGAAAATGAAGATGGTGCGTAATCCTTGTTTGCCAATTGTATAAGTGCATTGGTTTTCTGGCAGTTATTATACCACACGAAAGAATGTACATCAAGATACACCATGAGTAAATACGAAAATCGGAGCGAATATAGTTTAGAAAACAGGGCGTGAAATTGTGCAATATGCTGAAATTCAGACAGGGGAAAATGGAGTAAACATGTAGCTTTTTTGCCCTGTGAAAGCAGAAAAAATAAGAATTTGTGTGCTTTTTTCAATTAAAAGTCGAAAATAACTACAGTACACCAAAATACACATTATAAAAATACGAAAATGAAGACCGAATCGTGCCAGATTTCTTAGTGAAACGGCAGAAAACAGGGATTTTTCAGGTGATTATAAATTATTGCTCCTTTAAAATCAGTGTGATATGATGATGAAAATGGATTTTGGGCTACTTCTGCCTGCAAAACCACACTGAAAAAAGGAAAACCCGATCTTAAAAAGGAGGTTGTAACATGAAAAAGAATTCAAGGCTGAAATCGTTTTTTGCCATACTTTTGGCGGTATCTATGATATTCCAGCAGTCCAGTCTGACTGTTCTGGCAACAGACGATACCTACGTTGAGGACGCGACGGCAACACCGACTCCGTCTGAAAGCGAAGCAGAAGCATACGCAACAGAGGGAACGGAACCGGTTGCTGAGAAACAGGAAGAACCTCAGCAAATGCAGGAAACTCCTGCTGCGGAACAAGCTCAGGAGCCAACGGAAGCACCTGCCGAGCAGCCAACAGAAGCGCCAACAGAGCAGCCGACGGAAGCACCAGCAGAGCAGCCGACAGAAGCACCAGCAGAGCAGCCAACAGAGGCGCCTGCAGCAGCTCCGACAGAAACACCTGCAACAGAGCCTACAGCGGCACCAGCAGCAGAAGTGACGGAAGCTCCTGCAGCACCGGAAGCTACAGCAACACCAGCTGCCGAGGCAACTGCAACTCCGACACCGGAAGTCAGCGCGTCCCCAAGTGAGACACCGACTCCGACAGAAGCACCGAAGACTTCTTTCAGATACGAAGACAGTCGTGTAGTGATTACAGCAACAGCTCCGGAAGATGCAAACCTTCAACAGGATGCAGAAATCAAAGCTGACTACATCGCACCTGGCACCGATCGCTACAATGCAGCAGTAGCAGCATTCAACAGCCAGCTGAGCAGCCAGTTGGGACTGGACGCTGAGAATACGGAAGCTGAGTACGTACTTTACGATGTATATTTCCTGACCGCCGACGGAAGCAGAATTGAACCTGAAAGCGGAAATGTAAAAGTAGATATGAGCTTCAAGAAAATTCAGGAAAGCACCGTTGACGGCGACGTCGTAAATAAAAATGTTGTCCACCTGGACAATGATGGACAGGCCGAAGTTGTAACCGAATACGTAAACACAAACGCAGACGGCGAGATCACCTCTATGGGTTTTACGCAGGATAGTTTTTCAATTGTGGGTGGCGTGACGACTTATGATGTTGAAACATCTGGAGGCGAAGGAAACAGTGAAAATGCATTAAAGTTAGATGCTTATATTACTAATGTAATAATACAGGATGCTAACCAGCAGACTATTACATCTCTTACAGAGACGACTACAGAAAGTAAAAGAACTGAATCATTTAATTTAGTTGGATATTTTGGAAATATTCCAGTAGATGAACTTGAAAAGCATGGCTGGAAAGTGGAATATCAGATTCCTGAACAGGACAAAATTAAACTTGAAGAACCGACGTCTGGTACGATAAAAAATGGTAGTAACGAAGTTATTGGAAATTATAGAATAACAACCGACGGATTTGTCAGTATGGAATTTGATAAGGACAAATTAGGTCATGGAACAGCAGTTGGAGGCAATTTTACCTGTTGGGCATATTTAGATTGCACAGACATAACTACTACTGGAGATGTAACATTAAAGTTTAATGATAAGGTTGAAAATAATGTTACAATTCGCGTAATTAAAAAAGAACAGTTGGAAATAAAGAAAGTTGCTGAAGTACCTGTAGTAAATTATGAGAATAATGAGATTACGTATACATACACAGTTAAAGTGTCATCTCCTACAGGAACGGTAAAATCAATTGATTTTGTAGATAAACTGGAAAAATGGTCTTCAGACGCGAATCTTAGTTGGAGCAGTTTAACTATAGAATGTAATGATCCACTTGTTAGTGTAGCATCGGATTGTTTAACTATATCTACGGAAAATAAAACTATATCAGGAACATTGCCTTGTTTATCAGTAGGTGAATTTTATACTATTACGTATAAAATTACGGAAAAATTCAATGAACCAGTAAATGGCAAGTTTTCAGAGAATAATACTGCAAAAGCAAAGACGAATCCATCAGGAAAACTGGAGGATTTAATAGAAGTAGAAGCCAAAAGCAATCCGGAGGTTAATTATACAAGCAAAGATTATAAAGATGTTGTAGTTGATAAAAAAGGAACTGGAGTTCAAGGCGATGATGGAAAGATTACATGGACTTATACAGTAACAGTTTCTTCACCACATGGCACTGGGGATGAAATTGACTTTAAAGATCAATTAAAGAGTGATGCAAAAGGTACAAGTCGTAAGGTTAAATCAGATTCCTTGTCTGTTAAGAAAAAAACAAATACAGCACCTGATGGTATAAATGTTACGTCGGAAAATTATCTGAAGGTTTCAGGTGATGAATTGCTTAAAGCGGATTCCATTGCAGTGTCTGGAAAATTGCCAGCGCTTAATGCTGGTGAATCTTATGAAATTACGTATCAGGTAGAAGAAAGTGGATTTACCGAAAGCAATTTTACAGCAAATGGAAAAAATACAGCGTATGCCAAGGTAACTGAAAAAGTTAAAGATGAGCACTCATCAGAGCCGACAATTTATTATGGTATTCCTAATTTAAATAAAAATGGAAATTATGATGCTGAAAACAATAAGGTAAATTGGACTATTGAGGTAAATAATAATTTTGCTAGCCTTGAAGGATATGAAGTTAGTGATATATTATTACAAAATGACATTCAGCAGAATGCTGATATTATAGCAAAGGTTACGATTCAGAAAACTGGATGGCTGGATGTTAAGCTGGTAGATGATGTAAAGTTACCTATAAAATTTTATACTGATAGTAATGGAAAACCATGTATGGAAGATGCTGCCGGTAAGGTGACTGAATTATATACAATTAGAGATTTTATAAAAATTGAATATTCTACCATGGTACCAGATGATAATAATTATTATGTTAAATATAATAATACGGCTAATATTGAAAAAGGAGGGGAAAATAAAGGAGAATCCAAAAAAGATGTTGATGCCATTAAACCAATAGTAACAAAGGATGATGCTATTGTAACTGAGAATAAGGATTCTGATGCAGTTAATCTGGCATGGACAACTTCTATAACAATTCCTGCTGATGGAATAAAAGTGGGTTCTTATTTTGAAGATTATCTGGAAAACCCATGGAGCGGTTCTGAACCTAAATTAGGCAGTTGGTTTACAAAAGAACAATTAGATAGCATGACGGTAACAGGAATAAATAAGAGCGATTATATAATTACTTATATTCAAACTGAAAATAATGCGAATTATTTCAAGGGATTTAAAATTACATTTAATAAAGCAATTTCTTATTCTGAGGTGAAACAGATTAGTCTTAGTTATTCTTCAACTGGTTATGTAGGAAATTTAAAAGCTGGAGAGAAGAAAGAGTTTGTTAATGAGGCTAAATTTACGCAGGACGGAAAGCAAACGACAGATAAAGGAAAAGGATTATATTCTAAAGAGTCAACCGGTCCAAAAGTTGACAAGGAAAATTTAACAGAGGATGGTTCTGTAAAGGATGCATTTTATAGCTGTGATAATAGTAAAAAGATAAGAATATATTATCGTGTTGTAATTGATACAGAAAGTTTAACTGAGAATATTGTTTATGAGGATGTGTTTCCGAATTATGGTACATTAGTTACTTCAGACTGGAAATACGATGGGAAAGAATGCGACTCAAATAACTCAAGGAAGGGCATTATTGTTCGGTATCTATCGGATACTACAGAAGCTGATAATTTGCGAGGAGTATTTGGTAATTTAGGCTTTGATTATTATGCAGCGAGTAGAATGGATGTCACCGAATCAAAAACAGGATCTTTTACAATAACCGTTGATAAGGATGCTATTGGTATTCATAGTAATGGCAATTGGTTTGCTCCGTATGGCGAGAGACCTAAACTTGTACTTTATTATGCAATTGATTATGATCTGAACAGTGTGGGTCTTACTGATCGAAATGATTGTGTTATAACCAATAATGGTACCGTATCATCAGGCGGAAAAAGTGATTCTTCTTCTGCAACAGCGACTGTAGAAATGAGTAAAGTAAGTAAATCTTCTGCAGGCTATCATGATGATACTAATACAATTAGTTATGCTGTTACAATTAACCCTGCTGGTGAAGAGGTGCTGGACGGAAATAATTTGACTGTTACAGATACGTTAAATTATACAGATCATGTAAATGACATAAAGGGAATTTCTTTAATTCCAGGTTCTGCAAAACTTTATCGAAGAAATGCGGATGGATCTAAAGGAGAGGATATAACTCCTAATGGAGGATGGATTTCAGTAACAGATGCAAATGGAATTTGTACTTTAGTAGCAAGTGTTCCAGATAAAACTGCATGTATTTTGGAATATAAATATTTGTTTGAGTACAAAAATATTAGTCGAAAGGACTATTTGATTTCTAATACAGCAGTTGTTTCAGGAGAAGCAAATAAGAAATGGACATCCACAGTGTCTACTCAGCTGAAAGATCAGGGAAGCGATGTAATTGCAAACACAGAGAGTACAATGCTTACATTAGTAAAACGAGATTCTCAAAATGCTGCGCTTTTCTTAGAGGGAGCAGTTTACAAGCTGGAAAAATATAATGGAACTAAATGGGTAACAGTCGGTGAAAATTATACAACTGATAAAAATGGTGTTGTCCAGCTTGGGGAAGAGATTAACGGTAAAATTGTTATGAAATATAACTATGCATACCGTTTAACAGAAATTAAAGCGCCAAATAATTATAAATGTGCATCTGAACCAATTTATATTTACTTGAAAGAGGCAAGCAGTAGTGTATCATACAAACCAACAGGTTTTGATGAATCAAAAGCATTGGGAAGCAATGGTGGATATATTTATGTTTCAGACGAAAAGGATCTTACTGAAAAAATAAGTATTCCAGTAGAAAAGCGTTGGGATGATGCTAATAATAAAGAAGGATTCAGACCATCTAAAATTACAGTAGTATTAATAAAAAATGGAACGGAAACAAAGACGACGTTAGAACTTACTGCTGATAATGATTGGAAGGGTGAATTTAGTAAACTTGACAAATTTGATAGTGCCGGTGATTTAATTTCCTATGGAATTAAGGAAATTGAAGTGAATTATTATCCGAAACCTGATGTTACAGGAGATGCAACTAAGGGATTTGTAGTTACGAATAAACGTACACCAGAGATGGTAAACATTCCGGTAAGCAAGAGCTGGGACGACAGCAACAACCAGGACGGAAAACGAGTGGGAGAAGTAGAAGTCCAGCTGTATGCAGATGGATGCGCAGTAGCAGGAAAAGTCCTGAAACTGAATGAAGGTAATGGCTGGAAGGGAACCTTCATAGAACTGGATAAATATAAGAAGGGACAGGAGATCAAGTATACCGTAGTTGAAACCACAAATGTGGACGGTTATACAGCAAGCGTAAGCGGAAATGCAGAAGAAGGTTATGTGGTAACCAATCAGCATACGCCAGATAAGGTAAACATTCCGGTAAGCAAGAGCTGGGACGACAGCAACAACCAGGACGGAAAACGAGTGGGAGAAGTAGAAGTCCAGCTGTATGCA
>NZ_JBDGDM010000009.1:0-42572 GCF_040908885.1 Ruminococcus sp. RTP21358st1_G6_RTP21358_211008 | reverse complement strand
AAAAGTCCTGAAGCTGAATGAAGGCAATGGCTGGAAGGGAACCTTCCAAGATCTGGATAAATATAAGAAGGGACAGGAAATCAAGTATACCGTAGTTGAAACCACAAATGTGAACGGTTATACAGCAAACGTAAGTGGAAGCGCCAAAGACGGTTATGTGATAACCAATATCCACACTCCAGAAAGTGTGAACATTGAAGGAACCAAGACCTGGAATGACAATGGCAATGCAGACATCAGACCAGAAACTATCACTATTAATCTTTATGCAAATAAAAAATTGGTTGCTTCCAAGACTGTAACAAAGACAGATGACTGGAAATGGAAATTTGCAGATCAGCCGAAATACGAAAAAGGGCAGGAAATTGAATACACCATAACAGAGGATAAAGTAGATGGATATATTACTGCACAGGGAATTGGCAATTATGATGTAGTCAATACTCCAACTACAGTAACTGTCGACAAAGTCGATGATGAAGGAAATCCAGTAAAGAATGCAAAGCTTCAGATTTCTGTAAAAGATGATAATGGAAATGTAGTAGCAAGCTGGAAAACAGATGATACCAGCTATGATATTATTGGTAAGCTGATTGCAGGAAACACTTATACACTGGAGGAAATTAATGTTCCGACAGGCTATGTTGCAGCTGATCCAATTACCTTTAAAGTAGAAGCTGATGGAACTATTACAGTGGACAACAAAACAATAGTTGGCAATAAACTGACTCTGGTAGATGCCAAACTACATTTCAATGTCAACAAAGTAGAACTTGGAAATGGTAAAGAAGTAGAAGGTGCTCATCTTGTAGTAATTGATAAGGAAACAGGTAAGACTGTAGATGAGTGGGTTTCTGAAAAAGGTAAAACTCACGACTTTGGTCCTAAACTTGAAGCTGGAAAGAGCTATATTCTTAGAGAAACAGTAGCTCCTGCTGGTTATAAGTATGCAACAGATATTGAGTTTACTGTTAAAAAAGATGGAACTATTGAAACCAATGCAAAAACTACAACAGATACAGATGGTAACAAGGTATACCTGGTAGAAGATGACACCACCAAGGTAACCATCACCAAAGTAGACGCCCTTGGCAATCAGCTTTCAGGCGTAGTACTCGAAATCCAGGACAAGGACGGCGTGGTAATCGATAGTTGGACAACTTCAACTAAGGACAACCCACGCGTAATCACTGGCAAACTGATCCTCGGCGAAACCTACAAGTTAGTCGAGAAATCCGCTCCAGCTGGTTATACCCTGGCAGATCCTGTTGAGTTTACGGTAAGTGAGAATGACATCGACAACAAAGTTGAGATGAAGAACACCTACTCCGCATCCGGAAGTCTGAACCTGACAGCTAAGAAGACTCTGACAACCACAGAGACACCACTTACAGAAGGTCAGTTTACATTCGAACTTCGCGACAAAGATGGCACTGTTCTTCAGACCAAGACCAACGATGCTGACGGAAACGTAACCTTTGACGAAATCAAGTACAGCCTTGTAAAAGACAACACAGATAAGAAAGTAGATGATACCGGCGAATACCAGTACACCGTAAATGAGGTGAAAGGTGACGCAGCAGGTTACACCTACGACGACACCATCTACACCATCAACGCAACCGTAACAGATGCAGGCAACGGTACCTTAACCGTAACCCCAGTCATCCATTCCTCCAAGGCAACCTCTGAGGATGCCACTGTAACAGGTATGGAATTTACCAACACCTACACCACATCTGGTCAGATCGCTCTTGGTGCAACCAAGACTCTGGAAGGCCAGACACTGGAAGCAGAGCAGTTCAGCTTCCAGGCAACAGAAATGGATGCAGATGGAAAGGCAGTAGAAAATGGTTACAACGAAACTGTGAAGAATGCTGACGGCGGCACCATCACATTCCCAATCATCACATACAAGGAATCCGGAACCCATTATTACCAGATCACAGAAGTAAAAGATGAGAAACCGGCATACCAGTATGATGAAAGAAAATACGTTGTAAAAGTAGACGTAACAGACGACAATGCAGGCAAGTTAACAGCGAAAGTTACTTCTGTCACAAAGAACGGCGAACCTGTAAAGAGTGAAGACCTCACTGGAGCAGTTACCTTCACGAATACCTACAGCGCTTCCGCTGACCTTGAACTGAAAGCCCAGAAGTCCATGAAGGTAGAAGCTGAGCAGCTTGGAACCTTCGAATTCGAACTGAAAGATGCAGATGGCAAGGTAATTGAGACAGTTAAGAACGACGAGAAAGGTGCGATCAGCTTCAGCAAGCTTTCCTATACAGAGAAAGATGCTGGCAAGACCTTTACCTACACCGTAAACGAAAAGCTCCCATCAGAGGCAGACACCTACGTATACGACAAAACTGTTTATACAGTAACTGTAAATGTAGAAGACAACCGTGACGGAACTCTGAAGCTTACCACCAAGGTAAATGGAGAAGATTACACTGAGACAGCCATGAAATTTGTCAACGATACTACCAAGGTTACCATTTCCAAGGTAGACGACACCACCCTGAAAGCTCTTGCAGGAGCAAAACTTCAGGTAGTAGATGACCAGGATAAGGTTGTGGAAGAGTGGACCTCAGATGGTACACCACATGTGATCACAGCGAAACTTGTTCTTGGCAAGACCTACAAACTGGTTGAGGCAGAAGCACCATCAGGATATGAGATCGCAGAGCCGATCACCTTCACTGTTGATGCAGATGACACCAAAAATGCAGTTGAGATGAAGGATGCCATGACAAAGAGCAAGACCGCTGCTATTGAGATCACCAAGGAACTGAAGCTGAACGATGCACTTGCAGGCGCTAAGGATATGACCTTCTACGCAGCACTTTTCGCAGATGCAGAATGCACAATTCCTGCTTCTGATGTAAAAGCACTTGAGTTTAAGAATGCATCTTCTTCCACAGTTACCTTTACCAATCTGGATCTTGGAAGAACCTACTATGTAAGTGAGACAGATGTAACCGGAAAAGCAATTGATTCAGGCATGACGCCGGATGAAAAGGTTTATGTACCGGTTTATCCACAGGGACAGGCAATCACCGTAACTGAGGATGGCGCAAAGAGCAGCATCACATTCGAGAACCAGTTCAGCGAATGGCCGGATGGATTCTACAAGATCGCGACTCTGAATGTAACCAAGAAGCTTCTTGGTGCAGATGGAAATGCCCTGGAAAGTGATGAGATTTTCTATGCAGGTATCTTTGATGACAAAGAGTGCACAACTCTTTCCACAAGAACAGAGAAGAACATCCTGACACTTGATCTTGCAGGCGGCTCCACAGTATCTGAGAGTACACAGGCAGTTGTAATACCGGATGAAGCCTTTACGCTCTATGTTGCAGAGACAGATGCAGAAGGAAATCTGGTAGATGGTACAGACGGATTCAGATACGCAGTAACTGTTGAAAATGGAAATGTACTGTTTGATGAAAATAATCTCAATGCAGAGGTAACCATCATTAACCAGAAACAACCGGAAGCAACACCTACTGTAACTCCTGAGGAGACCATAACTCCTACACCAACCCCAGGCACCTCCACAGGTGTTAAGACAGGTGATGACACACCAATCGGCTTCTATATGGCATTGTTCTTTGTTGCAGCTCTCGCAATCGAAGAAACAACCAGAAGACGCCGCAAAAAAGAACAGGATTAACAAATCACAATTAAATAATCAGAACCGCCCCTGCAGGAAGAATCCTACCAGATTCGCCCGCAGGGGCGGTTCTTTTTAAAAGAATTTTGTTGTAGTAAGATACTTTTTTGTGTGTTATACTAATGCAAGAAGTTGAAGATGCTCCGGAATTATCAGCTGCATTGTATAAAGCTTTTAAGTGCAGTGTAATTCAGCATAATCGAAGAAATGAATTAAATACATCCCAATACCGGTTGTTTAAACAAACTGATTGGGCACTATTTGGAGGAAAAAATGAAAAAAGAGAACATTCCTGCATACGAGGTTTTGAAACAGGAGAATCTGACCGATATCCATTCCGCCGGATATCTGGTTCGCCATAAGAAAACAGGAGCCAGACTGGTTCTGATCGAGAATGATGATGAGAATAAGGTATTTTCCATTGCCTTTCGTACTACGCCGAAGAACAGCACCGGTGTTCCCCACATTCTGGAACACAGCGTTCTGTGCGGCTCCCGCGAGTTTCCGCTGAAGGATCCATTTGTAGAGCTGGTAAAGGGCTCTCTGAATACCTTCCTGAATGCCATGACCTACCCGGACAAGACCTGTTATCCGGTGGCAAGCTGCAATGACCAGGATTTCCAGAACCTGATGCATGTGTATCTGGACGCTGTTTTTTACCCGAATATTTATAAGAAAGAGGAGATTTTCCGCCAGGAAGGATGGAATTACCATCTGGAGAAGAAGGAAGGCCCGCTCACATACAATGGTGTTGTATACAATGAGATGAAGGGCGCATTTTCTTCCCCGGACGAGGTGCTGGAAAGAGAAATTATGAACCATCTTTTCCCGGACAATACCTACGGCGTGGAATCCGGCGGCAATCCGGAGAATATTCCGGAGCTTTCCTATGAAGAGTTTCTGGATTTCCACCGCACCTACTATCATCCGTCCAACAGCTATATTTACCTTTACGGAAATATGGACATGGAAGAGAAGTTGCGATTTATTGATGAGAAATATCTGTCCGCATTTGAGGCTTTGGACGTTGATTCCAGTATTAAGGAGCAGGCAGCTTTTTCCCAGGTGAAAGACCTGCAGATCGAGTATCCCATTGCGGAGAACGAGGAAGAAGAGGATAACACCTATCTCTCCTATAACATGGTTGTAGGAAATGCCATGGACAGTACCCTGGGTGTGGCATTTGATGTGTTGGATTATGCACTTTTAAGTGCGCCGGGAGCACCGCTGAAGCAGGCTCTTCTGGACGCCGGAATCGGTAAGGATATTTATGGCGATTACAGCGACGGTGTTTTGCAGCCGTATTTCTCCGTGATTGCAAAAGGTGCCAGAGCTGCCCGGAAGGAGGAATTTGTTTCCATTATCCGAAATTGCCTTCAGGACATTGTGAAAAATGGAATTGATAAGAAGGCGGTTCTTTCCGGAATCAATTACATGGAGTTCCGTTACCGCGAAGCAGATTTTGGACAGTTTCCAAAAGGTCTGATGTATGGACTGGATATTATGGGAAGCTGGCTTTATGATGATGAGAATGCTTTTTCCCAGGTAAAGCTTCTGGAGATTTATGATCAGCTGAAAATTGCAGTAAATGAAGGCTATTTCGAGAATCTGATCCAGAAATGGCTTCTGGACAATACACATGGTGCGATCCTGACTCTTGTGCCGAAGCGCGGTCTTGCAGCCCAGCGTGAGAAAGAGCTGGCAGACAGGCTGGAAGCATACAGAAGCAGCCTTTCCGATGAACAGCTGGAAGAAATGGTAAGAAAGACAAAAGCCCTTGAGGCTTACCAGGAGTCTGAGGAGAGACCGGAGGACCTGGAATGCATTCCTATGCTGAAGCGTTCCGATATCCGCAAAGAAGTGAATGGTTTTTCCAATGAAGAGCTTCAGGTGGAGGACAGTCTGTTCCTGTATCAGGATGTATGCACCAATGGAATCGGTTATGTAAATATTATGTTCGAGATTAAGGATATGGCTGTTGAGAAGGTCCATTATCTTGGACTTTTGAAGTCTGTTCTCGGATATGTGGATACAAAGAATTACACTTACGGTCAGCTGTTTAATGAGACCAATGCCAGAACCGGCGGTATCCAGTGCGGCATAGATGTTTTTGACAAGGCGAACGACCCGGAAGCATTCCGTACCATGTTTACCATCCGTGGCAAAGCACTGTATTCCCAGATGGATTTCCTGTTCCAGATGATGGAAGAAATCCTGAATACTTCTAAGCTTTCAGATACCAGACGTCTTGGTGAGATTATCGGGGAGATCAGGTCCAGAGGACAGGCTTCCCTGATTGGCGCAGGCCATCAGACAGCAGTACTCCGCAGCGCTGCCTACGGTTCTCCAATGGCAGAATATCAGGATGAGATGGCAGGCGTTGGCTATTACAAATTTATCGAAGACCTTGAGAAGAATTTTCAGGAGAAAAAGGACGAGATCGTAGCCGGACTTCAGAATGCCATGGCAGAGATCATCCGAAAGGATTCCTTCATGGTAAGCTATACCGGAGAAAGAGAGTCTGTGGAACAGGTGAAGGCCTTAAGCGGTGCCCTGAAGAAGAGTCTGCCGGAGAGTACCTGTGAGGTTCCGGAAACTGCCATTACCTGCAGGAAAAAGAACGAGGGCTTTAAGACCTCCGGACAGGTTCAGTATGTGGCAAGAACCGGTAACTTTGTAAAAAAAGGCTTTACCTATACCGGTGCCCTGGAAATTCTGAAGGTTGCCTTAAGCTATGATTATCTGTGGATCAATCTTCGTGTAAAGGGGGGCGCATACGGCTGTATGAGCGGCTTTAAGAGAAGCGGGGAGAGTTATTTCGTTTCCTACAGAGATCCCCATCTTCGCAGAACTCTTGAAATATATGAGGGTGTGCCGGAATATGTGCGTACCTTTGCAGCGGATGAACGTGAGATGACCAAATACATTATCGGTACCATCAGCGGAAAGGATGTTCCAAGAACACCGCAGACACAGGGCGCCCTTGGCAGAATGGCTTATTTCCGCGGTCTCACTGTGGAGATGTTGCAAAAAGAGCGTGACCAGATCCTGAATGCTACAGTAGAGGATATCCATGCACTGGCTCCTCTGATCCAGGCAGTTCTCTCCGATGACCAGCTCTGTGTGGTTGGAAGCGAGAATGCAATCGAGAAGGCGAAGGATGTATTTATGGAGACCAAGCCGCTGGTAAGCTGCTGATAAAAGTTAAGAAAGATGAGGATATATTTTAATGACACCAGATTTTAAATCCGGATTTGTTGCAATTATTGGCCGCCCGAACGTTGGGAAATCTACCCTGATGAACCATCTGATCGGCCAGAAGATCGCGATCACATCCAAGAAGCCCCAGACCACCAGAAACCGCATCCAGACAGTCTATACCTGTGAGAAGGGACAGATCGTTTTTCTGGATACGCCTGGTATCCATAAGGCGAAGAATAAGCTTGGAGAGTATATGGTAGCCGTTGCAGAGCGTACCCTGAAAGAGGTGGATGCAATTATGTGGCTGGTTGAGCCGTCTACCTTCATTGGAGCCGGTGAGCGCCACATTGCAGAGCAGCTCCAGGGCGTTGGCGTGCCGGTCATTTTGATCATTAATAAGATCGATACAGTGAAAAAAGAGGAGATCCTTCCGGCAATCGATACGTACCGCAAGATCTGTGATTTTGCAGAGATTATCCCTTGCTCTGCACTCCGCGGACAGAACACAGAGGATATTATTGACAGTATTTTGAAATATCTGCCTTATGGACCCATGTTCTATGATGAGGATACCGTAACGGACCAGCCTCAGCGCCAGATCGTGGCAGAGGTGATCCGTGAGAAGGCGCTTCACGCACTGGATGCGGAGATTCCACATGGAATCGCAGTGGCAATTGACAAAATGAAGGAGCGTCCGGGCAAAAATCCTATGGTGGATATTGAGGCGACCATTATTTGCGAGAGGGATTCCCACAAGGGCATTATCATTGGAAAAGGCGGTGCCATGCTGAAGAAGATCGGCAGCAACGCCAGATTTGAGCTGGAACGTATGCTGGACTCCAAGGTAAACCTGAAGCTTTGGGTAAAGGTGAAAAAAGACTGGCGTGACAGTGATTTTATGATCAAAAACTTTGGATATGATAAGAAGGAAATCTGAATATGAGTGATCTGATCACGGTACAGGGAATTGTACTTTCTGCGCAGCCTGTGGGAGAGTATGACAAGCGGATCGTGCTTCTTACCAGGGAGAGGGGGAAGATTTCCGCTTTCGCCAAGGGCGCCAGACGGCAGAACAGCCCGTTTATGGCAGCTGCCAATCCTTTTGTGTTCGGGAACTTCACCCTGTATGAAGGGCGCAGCAGCTACAATCTGAACCAGGTGACCGTGACCCATCATTTTGTGGAGCTGGCCGCCAGACAGCCGGGAGTTTATTATGGTTATTACTTTCTGGAACTGGCAGATTATTTCGGAAGAGAGGGCACAGATGAGAAGAATATGATGAATCTTCTTTATCTTACTGTGAAGGCTCTCCTGAATCCGGAGATCGATGACCGGCTGGTAAGGTGCATTTTTGAACTGCGAACTATGACAGA
The DNA here is from genome assembly GCF_040908885.1 of Ruminococcus sp. RTP21358st1_G6_RTP21358_211008. Classification (NCBI taxonomy): domain Bacteria; kingdom Bacillati; phylum Bacillota; class Clostridia; order Eubacteriales; family Oscillospiraceae; genus Ruminococcus; species Ruminococcus sp. RTP21358st1_G6_RTP21358_211008. The sequence continues at coordinate 34,319 of NZ_JBDGDM010000009.1, read as the reverse complement.
GCAGGGGCTGATGCCGGAGCTTTTCCGGTGTGTGAACTGTGGGGAGGAGATCACCGGAAAAGAGAATCTGTTCTTTTCCCAGGAGGCACATGGAATCCTGGATGGGGACTGCCTGAAGAAAGCAAGCCCCGGAGAAGCCAGAACCGCCCGCCGGATTTCCCCGGCAGCACTTTATACCATGCAGTACATTGTAAGCTCGCCCATGACGAAGCTATACAGCTTTACAGTGACCGATGAGGTGCTGTGGGAGCTGGAACGGCATATTCAGCCTTATGTGGCAGGGAATACGGATAAGAAATTTAAGAGTTTGCAGATATTAGAAGTTATGATGTAAGTGGATTGGATGTTGCACATAACAGGAAAGCTGATTAACGTGCTTTGCTCTATACTTCGATAGCAGCACATGATTTGCTGTTCAAAAGTGCGGAAATTGTGTTTTTGCGGCAGAATGTACGGAATTGAGTACGCGGTATAACTTTACAAAAAGAAAAGTTGCGAGTATAATATTAGAAAATCATCTATCAAACAATGAGGAGAGATATCATGGAAAAAACAATGGACAAGATTATTGCTCTGGCAAAAGCAAGAGGATTTGTTTACCCGGGTTCTGAGATCTATGGAGGTCTTGCGAATACATGGGATTACGGCAACCTTGGCGTAGAGCTTAAGAATAACGTAAAGCGCGCATGGTGGCAGAAATTCATTCAGGAGTCTCCGTACAACGTAGGTGTTGACTGTGCCATCCTGATGAACCCGCAGACCTGGGTCGCATCCGGACATCTGGGAAGCTTCTCTGATCCGCTTATGGATTGTAAAGAGTGCCATGAGCGTTTCCGCGCAGACAAGATCATCGAGGACTACAGCCAGGAGCACGGCATTGAGCTTGAGAGCTCTGTAGACGGATGGTCTCAGGAAGAGATGAAGAATTTCATCGAAGAGCATAATGTTCCATGTCCTTCCTGTGGCAAACACAATTTCACAGATATCCGTCAGTTCAACCTGATGTTCAAGACCTTCCAGGGCGTAACTGAGGATGCTAAGAATACTGTATATTTAAGACCTGAGACAGCACAGGGTATTTTTGTAAACTTCAAGAACTTACAGAGAACATCCCGTAAGAAGATTCCATTTGGTATCGGTCAGATCGGTAAATCCTTCCGTAACGAGATCACACCTGGTAACTTCACATTCCGTACCCGTGAGTTCGAGCAGATGGAGCTTGAGTTCTTCTGCGAGCCGGACACAGACCTTGAGTGGTTTGCATACTGGAAGAGCTTCTGCCTGAACTGGCTGCATTCTCTTGGACTGAAGGATGAGGAAGTACGTTACCGTGACCATGACAAGGAAGAGCTGAGCTTCTACAGCAAGGCTACTACAGACGTTGAGTTCCTTTTCCCATTTGGATGGGGCGAGCTTTGGGGAATCGCAGACAGAACAGACTACGACCTTACCCAGCACCAGAATGTATCCGGACAGGATCTTACTTACTTCGATGATGAGAAGAAGCAGAAATATATCCCATATGTAATCGAGCCGTCACTTGGTGCTGACCGTGTGGTTCTTGCATTCCTTTGCAGTGCATATGATGAGGAGGTTCTGGATGCAGAGAAGAACGACGTTCGTACAGTCCTTCACTTCCATCCGGCACTTGCACCGGTTAAGATCGGTGTGCTTCCGCTTTCCAAGAAGCTGAACGAGGGCGCTGAGAAAATCTACGCTCAGTTATCAAAGAAATACAACTGCGAATTTGATGATCGTGGAAACATCGGTAAACGTTACAGAAGACAGGACGAGATCGGTACTCCGTTCTGCGTAACCTACGATTTCGATTCCGAAACTGACGGAATGGTAACTGTCCGTGACCGTGATTCCATGGAGCAGGTTCGTATTAAGATTGATGAGCTGGATGCTTACTTCGCAGATAAATTTACATTCTGATTTATGTGACAGGCAGTTCAGAATCCTCATATAACAGGAATCTGAAAATGCCGCAGCAGCGTGTGGAAACCGCGTGGAGTGTATATAAAGTAATAAAAGGGCTGACTTTCTGAAATCAGATGGTTGGTCCTTTTGCTGTCCGTATTTGCCCGGAACAGCAGTTATTGGAGTTACGAGGAAATGAAAAAAAGACGTTGGACGTGTATTGATATTTTGAAATGCCTGGCTGCTATTGCAGTGGTTGAGATCCACAAGCCTCTGGAAATACAGGGGGGAGATGAATTCCTGATCCTGTGCCGTTTTGCAGTGCCTGTGTTTTTTATGATCACCGGATTCTTTTACCCGGAAACAGTGGCGAAGAAACGGGAACTGAAGCAGTTTGGCAAAATTTTCACCATTACCATTGGCGCAAATCTGTTTTACCTGCTATGGGAAATCCTTCTGGCAGTTGAGAAAAGAGAAAATATAAAAGAAGCACTGCTTGCAAGGTTTGAGAAAAGAGTTCCGGAGGATTTTATTTTGTGGAATTTTTCCCCGCTTTCACCGCACCTGTGGTATCTGCAGGCACTTCTCTATGTGCTTGTAATTGCTTTTATTGTAGAACATCTGGGACTGAGAAAGCTGGCTTATCTGGCGATTCCGGTGCTGTTGGCGGGAAGTCTCATAAAGGGAAGCTATTCCCTGTTTTTTGTGGGAAAAGAAGACTGTCATATTTATTATGCAAGGAACTTTCTGTACTGCGGACTTCCCTTTTTCTGGCTGGGCTGCTGGTTTGGATCCAGAAAGGAGGCTCTTCTTAGCTTTCTGGACAGGAAGAAAATGGGATTTTTGCTGTGTGGACTTCCTGTTTTCTGGAATATGGCTGTTATGGAGCAGAAGTGGCTGGAAAAGCGAAATGTCCTGGGAACCCAGGAAGAGTATGCTGGAACCATTTTTCTGGCAATCTGCATCTTTCTTCTTTTTATTGGCTGGCAGAATTTTTATGTGGAGAATTCTCTTACCAGAGCATTGGCAAAAGTGGGAAAAGACTATTCCATGCTTATCTATGTTCTTCACTATGCGGTTCTGCAGGCCTTGTCCAGATGCTTTAAAGGCAGAAGGAGCCTGCTCGCAAAGGGATACCATCAGTATGGGATGATGTTTGTGTTTGCGGTTACTGTGGTGATGGTGGCAGTTTACGCTAATGCTAGAGCCTGTTTGAAAAATCATTCTCGCAAATTGTGACGAACATCTTGCAGAAAGCCTTTTTCAGACACAATCTGGGAAAAAACTGAGGATGCCTTATGAAACTGAAAAGTGAGTGAATAAAATATCGGTACACTTCCAGAAGCGCGGAAGTGTACCGATATTTTTTTGCTCTGCTTAGAATGTGTCTGAAAAATCATTCCCACAATCTGCACGCCTCGCTTTGCGGTATATTTTGCCCAAATTCGGTTGCGTAGCCCGCTGCGGCGCCCTCATCCGGGCATGATCTCCCACAAATTGTGACGAACATCTTGCAGAAAGCCCTTTTCAAACACGATTTAGAATATTTCAATAGTATATGCCGTTTCAAACATCTCATCCATTTTCAGATGATTGATAAATGGTTTCTCCGACAGATCTCCTGTGAATCCGCAATCATCGCAGCGTCCCATCCATGGCTCCAGGCAGACAAATGGGGCATCCTGGGAAGCTGACCAGATCCCGAAATTGGGGAATCCCACACAGCGCAGCTCCAGATAAGGAGTGCCGTCTGGCAGCTGGATGCCAGCCCTTGTGATCTGATTGTCAAATACCAGTGCATCGTGGTCAAACATGTGATCCTCAATCTGGCAGGTGCCATTTTCCAGCTTCAGAGTGGCCTTTTCCTCAGCCTTGGCCGTGCCGCTCTCCGGATCAAGAAGAAGGTATGTAAGGCTTTCCTGTCCGTCGAAGGTAAGACGGTAATCACTTCTTCTGGTATCCGGCAGAACCGGTACACGAAATGCCGGATGTCCGCCGATGGCGAAATACATATCCGTGTCACTGTTATTTGCTACCTTCCAGCTGACTGTAAGGGTGCGCCCCTTCAGAATATGACGGATGCGGAGCACGAAATCAAAAGGATAAACCTCTTTGGTCTCTTCTGTAGAACGAATCTGGTGGGTTACGGAATCCAGTGTGGAATCAATACATGTGAAATCTGTGTCACGGGCAAAGCCATGCTGCTTGGAAGCATATTCCTTATCACCGATCCGGTAATGATTTCCATAATGCTTTCCTACATTTGGAAAAAGAACCGGCGCATGACGTCCCCAGAACCTGGGATCTCCCTGCCAGATCACCTCACGGTCTTTCTCTTTGTCATAAATGCTGACCAGCTCAGCCCCATGGTCGTCAATGGTCACTTTCAGAAAGTCATTTTCCAAAACTCTTTTCATGATGTAAAACCTCCATGTGTGATGTTATATGTGGAGCGCGAATTCTGTCTGCTGCACTCCACAGAGCGCGTTTTCTCCATTATATCACTATATCTGTAAATTTCACCATCAAAAAATTGCATTATTTGTCCAAAATATAAATAATTCATATAAAAATGACATAAAAACATAATTAAATATGCAAAACGTACAATATCACATTGACTTTGTTATATGCCTTTGGTAAACTATACAATTATAGGGTGAATGGCATAGAAATTTTCGACACCCACATCCATTCGAAATAGAGGAGGAATACCACCATGGCAAAGAAAAGAAATATTATTGTAGGACAGTCCGGCGGACCAACATCTGTAATTAATTCCAGTCTTGCGGGCGTATACAAGAATGCAGTAGAGCGTGGCTTTGACAAGGTATATGGAATGCTTCACGGAATCCAGGGGCTGCTTGACGAGCAGTATATCGACCTTTCTACCCAGATTCATTCCGAGCTTGACATTGAGCTTCTGAAAAGGACTCCGTCCGCATTTCTTGGTTCCTGCCGTTATAAGCTTCCGGAAATCCACGAAGACAGAGCTATCTATGAGAAAATCTTCGATATTCTGAATAAACTGGAAATCTATGCATTTATCTACATCGGCGGAAATGATTCCATGGATACCATCAAGAAGCTGTCTGATTATGCCATCATTACCGGACAGACCCAGAAATTCCTTGGTGTTCCGAAGACCATTGACAATGACCTTGCACTTACCGATCATACCCCAGGCTTCGGAAGTGCAGCCAAGTATATAGCAGCTTCCACCAAGGAAGTGATCCGTGACGCAGAAGGTCTCACCTATAAGAAAAATATGATTACCATTATGGAAATCATGGGAAGAAATGCGGGCTGGCTTACAGGCGCCACTGCACTTTCCAAGTCAGAAGACTGCGAAGGACCAGATCTCATTTACCTTCCGGAGGTTCCCTTTGATATTGAGAAATTCCTCGCAAAAGTGAAAGACCTTCTGAAAAAGAAATCCTCCGTTGTCATTGCTGTATCCGAAGGAATCAAGCTGGCTGACGGACGTTATGTCTGCGAGCTTGGAAGCGTAGGAGATTATGTGGACGCATTTGGACACAAGCAGCTGCAGGGAACTGCCACCTATCTGGCGAATTTCCTGGCAGCAGAGTGCGGCTGCAAGACCCGTGCCGTAGAGCTTTCCACCCTTCAGAGAAGCGCTTCCCATATGGCATCCCGGGTGGATATTGATGAGGCTATGATGGTTGGCGGTGCAGCCGTAAAGGCAGCAGATGAAGGTGACACCGGCAAGATGGTAGTCATCGACCGTGTATCCGACGATCCATATATGGCAGCTACTGGAATTTACGATGTACACCGAATCGCCAATGAAGAGAAGCTGGTTCCGAGAAACTGGATGAACAAGGATGCAAATAATGTGACCAAGGACTTTATCGACTATATTAAACCACTGATCCAGGGCGATTATCAGCCGATCATGGTAAATGGTGTTCCCCGTCATCTGGTGCTGAATACTGGAAGAAAAAAGAAAAATTGAGAAAATGATAAAAAATTGACTGTTTTTTGCCAGAATTACCTTGACGAATGACGAATAAGCCTATAAAATAACTATGTGCGTATAAAACATAGTTTATGTTTATGAAAGTAACTGTGAAGATACTGAACAGTTACCAATGAACAAATTTTTAGGAGGAAAATGTAAAATGGCAAAATGGGTTTACATGTTTACAGAAGGTAACGCTGATATGAGAAACCTTCTGGGTGGTAAAGGTGCTAACCTTGCTGAGATGACAAACCTTGGACTTCCTGTACCTCAGGGATTTACAATCACTACTGAAGCTTGTACTCAGTACTATGAGGATGGAAGACAGATCAACGACGAGATCATGGGTCAGATCATGGAAGCAATCACCAAGATGGAAGGAGTTACCGGAAAGAAATTCGGTGACATCGAGAATCCTCTGCTTGTTTCCGTTCGTTCAGGCGCAAGAGCTTCTATGCCAGGTATGATGGATACTATCCTGAACCTTGGTTTAAATGAAGACGTTGTAGCTGTATTATCTGAGAAATCCGGCAACCCACGTTGGGCTTGGGACTGCTACAGAAGATTTATCCAGATGTACTCTGACGTAGTTATGGAAGTTGGTAAGAAATATTTCGAAGAGCTTATCGACAAAATGAAAGCTGAAAGAGGCGTTAAACTTGACGTTGAGCTTACAGCTGACGACCTTAAAGAACTTGCTATGCAGTTCAAGGCTGAATATAAAGAAAAAATCGGTTCCGATTTCCCGGCTGACCCGAAAGAGCAGTTAGTTGGTGCAATCAAAGCCGTATTCCGTTCCTGGGACAACCCACGTGCCAACGTATATCGTCGTGACAACGATATCCCATATTCCTGGGGTACAGCTGTTAACGTACAGATGATGGCATTCGGTAACATGGGTGATGACTGTGGTACTGGTGTTGCATTTACAAGAGACCCAGCTACAGGAAACAAAGGTCTGTTCGGTGAGTTCCTTACCAATGCACAGGGTGAGGACGTTGTTGCTGGTGTTCGTACACCTATGCACATCGCTGAGATGGAGCAGAAGTTCCCGGAAGCATTCAAGAAATTTACAGAAGTTTGCCATACTCTGGAGACACACTACAGAGATATGCAGGATATGGAGTTCACTGTTGAGCATGGCCAGTTATACATGCTGCAGACACGTAATGGTAAGAGAACCGCTCAGGCTGCTCTGAAAATCGCTTGTGACCTTGTTGATGAGGGAATGAGAACAGAGGAAGAAGCAGTAGCTATGATCGATCCTCGTAACCTTGATACTCTTCTTCATCCGCAGTTCGACGCTAAGGCTCTGAAAGCTGCTACACCAATGGGCAAAGGTCTTGGAGCTTCTCCAGGAGCTGCTTGTGGTAAGATCGTATTCACAGCTGATGACGCTGTAGAGTGGGCTGAGAGAGGCGAGAAGGTTATCCTTGTTCGTCTTGAGACATCCCCAGAGGATATCACAGGTATGAAATCTGCTGAAGGTATCCTGACAGTTCGTGGTGGTATGACATCTCATGCAGCAGTAGTTGCCCGTGGTATGGGTGAGTGCTGTGTATCCGGATGCGGTGATATCGCTATGGACGAAGCTAATAAGAAATTTACACTTGCTGGCAAAGAGTTCCACGAGGGAGATTTCCTTTCCATCGATGGTACAACAGGTAACATCTACGACGGAATCATCCCGACAGTAGACGCTACAATCGCTGGTGAGTTCGGACGTATCATGGCATGGGCTGACAAGTACAGAACAATGAAGGTTCGTACAAACGCTGATACTCCTGCTGACGCTAAGAAAGCAGTTGAGCTTGGTGCTGAAGGTATCGGTCTTTGCCGTACAGAGCATATGTTCTTCGGTGAGGGACGTATCGATGCATTCCGTGAGATGATCTGCTCCACAACAGCTGAGGAGAGAGAAGCAGCACTTGCTAAGGTTCTTCCATATCAGCAGGAAGACTTCGAAGGTCTGTTCGAGGCTCTCGAGGGCAACCCTGTAACAATCCGTTTCCTGGATCCGCCGCTTCATGAGTTCGTTCCTACAGAAGAGGAAGACATCAAGAAGCTTGCTGATGCTCAGGGCAAGACTGTAGAAGAGATCAAGACAATTATCGCTTCTCTTCATGAGTTCAACCCAATGATGGGACATCGTGGATGCCGTCTGGCAGTTACTTACCCAGAGATCGCTAAGATGCAGACAACAGCAGTTATCCGTGCAGCTATCAATGTAAAGAAAGCTCACGCTGACTGGAATATCTGCCCAGAGATCATGATCCCGTTAGTAGGCGATATCAAAGAGCTTAAATATGTTAAGAAGTTTGTTGTTGAGACAGCTGACGCTGAGATCGCAGCAGCAGGCGTAGATCTGAAATATGAAGTAGGTACAATGATCGAGATCCCACGTGCAGCTCTTACAGCTGACCAGATCGCTTCTGAGGCTGACTTCTTCTGCTTCGGTACCAACGACTTAACTCAGATGACATACGGCTTCTCCCGTGATGACGCTGGTAAATTCCTTAACGCTTACTATGATGCTAAGATCTTCGAGAACGATCCATTTGCAAAACTGGATCAGGTTGGTGTTGGTAAGCTTATGGATATGGCTATCAAACTTGGTAAGCCAGTTAACCCGAACCTTCACATCGGAATCTGTGGAGAGCACGGTGGAGATCCATCTTCTGTAGAGTTCTGCAACAAGATCGGTCTTGACTATGTATCTTGCTCACCATTCCGTGTACCGGTTGCTCGTCTGGCAGCAGCTCAGGCAGCTATCGCTCAGAAAAATAAATAATTCATTCTGAATATATATTTAAGTCATACTTCGGTGTGACATGTGTCCAAGCGTAAGAATAACCTTGGAGAATTGTAGAAATACGGTTCTTCAAGGTTTTTTTGTTTCTATGAAATGTAATACAACTAACCGGGCAAAATCGATAGCAAATTATGCCAATACAGGAGGCGGATAAAAATGTTACTGTTCACTCCGTGACCAGTAACCGCTCCGCGATGCACAGAAATCATGCATTCGCATGATTTCGCGCCGCAATTCTCGGGTTTTCTGTGAACTTTGTTCACAAAAAACACCTCGCGGAATGTTACCAGTGAACAGTAACATAAAAATTACTTTTCTAATTAACCGGGATGATGTTATAATGAAGTAAACAAAAATAATTGTATACATTCAATATAAAAAAGGTGAATGGAATGGTTAATAATAAACTTGACCCACATTATAAAACAAAGGAGTGTAAAACATGGATTGGGATTTGAAAATAACAGATATGGCAGGAGCTACGCCGGAACATTCTGCGGTAATTGTAAATTTTGTTGCAGCAATCAGATATCAGTTAAAGAATAGTACATGCTATGTATATTCGGATAATGTTCAATATCGTTTCAAAGATAATCAGGGAAACAACAAGATTGTAATTCCTGATGCTTCCATAAACTGCCGTACAAAATCAAGACGTGGAAACACTTTTACAGATGCGCCGCGTTTTGTTATGGAAGTTCTGTCACCATCAACAGAAAATTATGACCGGACAGAGAAAATGCAGTTATATTGTGAACAGGAGATTGAAGAGTATTGGATTGTTGACTGGCGTAAAAGAACAGTTGAAATCTATGAACTAGACTATGAAGGAGAGATTCCGAAATACTACCTTTTGAAGACGATTACTGAAGAAAATAAAGACGAGTTACACTTAATTCATTTCCCTCAAATAAAGATCACCTTTGATGAACTATTTGAGGAAATTGATTAGTGGTTTATAACAAAGACAGCAGTAAATATGCCAGCTACTAAATAAAATTGCAGTTTTATTGGATTTCGCCAATTGTGATGAACGATTCATTTGATACTTGGTATGATAAGAAATGAAATACAAAAGTTGAGGTAAAAGATAATGCTGGAAACTCAAAGATTAATATTAAGAAAATGGACTGAGGAAGATGCAGAAAGCTTATTTGAATATGCAAAGGATCCGGAAGTTGGCCCTATTACAGGCTGGCCTCCTCACAAAAATGTAGAAGAAAGTAAAAACGTAATCAGAAATGTGCTTAATGGAGCAGAGTGTTACGCAATCTGTAGAAAAGAAAATAACATTGCGATTGGTAGCATAGAATTAATTCTGAATAGCCATACAGATATGACCGAACGGGATGACGAATGTGAACTTGGATATTGGCTTGGGCAGCCATTCTGGGGACGAGGCTATATGCCGGAAGCTGCCAGTGCACTAATACGACATGGGTTTGAAGATCTTGGCATGACAACCATCTGGTGTGGTTATTACGATGGAAACCGGAAATCAAAGCGCGTACAAGAAAAATTAGGCTTTGTTTTCCATCATACCTGTAATGAAGTTCCTGTGCCACTTTTTAATGAAGTACGTGTTGGACATACCAATGTAATGACAAAAGATCATTGGGAGAAATTATATAAATAACATTTTCTCGAAATGCGCACTGGCTCAAGCGGGTTGGTGCATTTTTTCTTCTAGAGCGTGTTTAAAACGATTACCGTTTCCTTTTTATTCGGATCTGTAATATGCTTGACGTAGAAATAAGTAAAAACTATAATTAATGTAATTGAAATAAACATATGATATGCCTCAAAGGGGGAATTATTATGGACGTTAATTTTGAGTATTGATTCCCCATTGAAGCTCAAATATGCTTCGGAAAGGAAAGTTTATACTAATGAAAACCAAGATTCAGGATATGACCTCTGGTTCGCCGGGGAGATTGATCATTCTTTTTGCAATTCCCTTGATGTTGGGGAATATCTGTCAGCAGCTTTATACAATGGTGGATACTATGGTCGTTGGCCAGATTGCAGGTGTGGAGGCTCTTGCAGCACTGGGTGCGGTTGACTTTCTGATGTGGGTTGTCACAGGAATATCCACTGGTCTCACTCAGGGATTTTCTATTCAGCTCTCCCAGTATTATGGTGCAAAGGATTTTGAAAATCTGCGTAAATCTCTGGCACACAGTTACCGGCTGACTGCATTCATCGCAGTGGGAGTATTCATTCTCAGCCAGTCCTTTGCTGCACTGGTATTAACAGGGCTGCATACACCTTCCAATATTATTGGAATGTCATTATTATATCTGCGTATTATTTTCTGCGGAATCCCGGCTACTGCAGCTTATAATATGTTTGCCGCTGCTTTAAGGGCTATGGGAAACAGTAAAACACCATTAACGGCAATGATCATCGCATCTGTACTGAATATTTCATTGGATATCCTTTTTGTGGCAGGCTTCGGATGGGGTGTGGCAGGGGCAGCAATCGCAACTGTGATTGCGCAGAGTTTTTCTGCCGTGTACTGTTTCCTGATTTTACGCAGAATTGATATTGTTCATCTGTCCAGAGCAGATTTTATGTCTGCCGCAGGAATGAATGCCCGTCTGATGAAGCTTGGTATTCCTGTTGTATTTCAGAATATCATTATCGGTGTAGGCGGTCTGGTAGTCCAGTACGTGATCAATGGCTATGGCTTTCTTTTTGTGGCAGGATTTACAGCTACAAACAAGCTTTATGGTCTGTTGGAAATGGCAGCGATTTCCTATGGATATGCCATCGTTACTTATGTGGGCCAGAATCTGGGAGCCGGAAAGATTGACAGGATCAGGAAAGGTGTCCGCAGCAGTATGCTGCTTTCCCTGCTAACCTCACTGATCATTTCTATTGCCATGTTTTTATTTGGAAAAAATATCCTCTCACTTTTCATCTCAGGTGAACCGCAGCAGACAAAGGAGGTACTTGCAATTGCTTTTAAATACCTTTCTATTATGGCTGCCATGCTCTGGGTGTTGTACTTCCTGTATGTGTACAGATCTGCACTGCAGGGACTGGGAGATACGTTAATGCCTATGGTAAGTGGTATGGCCGAATTTGTCATGCGTATCAGTGCTGCGCTGATTCTTCCCCATTTTATCGGGCAGGACGGTATTTTCTTTGCGGAGATTGCAGCATGGAGCGGAGCTACTGTGATTTTATGTATCAGCTATTATGTGCGGATGCATAAATATCATTAATGCAAAATATATGATACGGAAAATAAAAAAAGAGACATATGTCTTTTGATAAAAAACCAAATATAAAAAAATATACTAAAAAACACTTGAAAAAATATCCTTTTTGTACGAAAATGAAAATAAATATAGAAAAAGGGACATGTGTCCTGTTTTAAAAGTGAGACATATGTCATTGTAGAGATAACAAAGCCAATTTAAAAAAAGGAGGAAAAATAATATGAAGAAAAGAATTGCAGCTATGGTTCTTGCAGGTGCAATGGCACTTTCCCTTGTACCAGCTTACGGAGTGACAGAGGTGAAGGCTGAGGCTGGAGATATGAAGATTGCCATGGTAACTGACTCCGGTGATATTACAGACCAGAGCTTTAACCAGACCACTTACGAGGCATGTAAGGCGTGGTCCGAAGAGAATGGTTCTGAGTTCAACTATTATAAACCAGAGAGCGACTCTGATGAGGCACGTAACGCAAGTGTTGACCAGGCTGTAGCAGATGGAGCTAACGTGATCGTACTTCCGGGATATATGTTCGCAGCTACTATCGTAGAGCAGTCTGAGATGTATCCGGACGTGAAGTTTATTGCACCAGACGTAAGTGCAGGCGATATCTGTGAGAAAGGTGTTGGCGAAGGATACACCTACAATCCGGATGATTATGAAGTGACCGATTACTACAATGCAGACAATGTTTACTGCTGTACCTATCAGGAAGAGATTTCCGGATACATGGCTGGATATGCAGCTGTGAAGCTTGGATACAAGCATCTTGGATTCCTCGGCGGTATGTCTGTACCGGCTGTTACCCGTTTTGGATATGGATATGTTCAGGGCGTAGACGAAGCAGCCAAAGAGCTTGGAATCACAAGTGACGTTGAACTTGAGTATGTATGCGGCGGACAGTTCTACGGCGACGCAGACATCACAGCTTACATGGATACCTGGTACGGAAGCAAGGGTGTAGAAGTTGTATTCGCATGCGGCGGTGGAATCTACACATCTGCAGCAGAAGCAGCAGCGAAGGTTGACGGCAAGGTAATCGGTGTTGACTCTGACCAGTCCGGAATCATCGGCGAGGACATCACTGTTACATCCGCTATGAAGGGTCTTGCACCGACTGTAAAGACTGCACTTGATGCGATCAAGGATGGCAATTGGGAATCTGATTACGCTGGAAAGATCGACAACCTTGGTCTTATATCTGAGAACCCGGAAGACAACTACGTACAGCTCCCAATGGAGACAACCCAGTGGGATGACAATTTCACTGTAGATGATTACAAAGATCTTGTAAAGAAATTATACAATGGCGAGATTGAAGTAAGCAGCGACATCACAGCAATGCCAGAGACTGAGATCACAGTAAATGATTACGGCAGCATCAAATAAGACAACCAACTACTCCGCATAGTAAATGCAATTATAAATCACGGGTAGGGTTCTGACAGGAAAGCAGACTGGTCTTAACATGAAGAATGGCCATGCAGTGAGAAAAAGGGGAGTGAGCAGTGGCCACTCCCCTTTTTTACGTAAGTGCCGTCATAATAAGACTTATAGTACTGTTCACTCGAGAGGTTTTTGGTGAATGAAGTGATCAGTAACCGTTTTATTACTTGTGCTTTCTGTCTGCGACTTTGCCATGAAAAAAGGAGAAAGCGAAGATGAGTGAATATGCAATTGAAATGCTGGGAATAACCAAGCGTTTTCCCGGAATCATCGCAAATGACAATATCACACTTCAGTTAAAAAAAGGTGAGATCCACGCTCTGCTTGGCGAAAATGGAGCAGGTAAATCCACTTTGATGAGCGTTCTGTTTGGTCTGTATCAGCCGGAAGAGGGCGAGATCCACAAAGATGGAAAGAAAGTTGAAATCAAAGATCCAAACGATGCAAATGACCTGGGCATTGGAATGGTACATCAGCATTTCAAATTGATAGAATGCTTCAGTGTTCTGGATAATATTATCCTTGGCGTTGAGACCACAAAAAACGGTTTCCTTCAGAAAGAGGGCGCGCGTAAAAAGGTTATGGCCCTTTCTGAAAAATATGGTCTTTCTGTAGACCCGGATGCCATTATCGAGGATACCACAGTAGGTATGCAGCAGAGAACCGAGATCCTGAAAATGCTTTACCGTGACAACGAGATCCTGATCTTTGATGAGCCTACTGCAGTACTTACCCCGCAGGAGATTCAGGAATTGATGCAGATCATGAAGAACCTGGCAGCAGAGGGCAAAAGCATTCTGTTCATTACCCACAAGCTTGGTGAGATCATGCAGGTTGCAGACCGCTGTACCGTTCTTCGTAAGGGAAAATGCATCGGAACTGTAGACATCAGAGATACCAACCCGGAGAAGCTTTCTGCCATGATGGTTGGACGAGACGTAAACTTCGTTGTAGAGAAAGAAGAAGCAAAGCCCGGTGAAGTTGTTCTGGATATCAAGGATATGGTGGTTGCTTCCAAGCATCATAAGAATAACGCAGTCAACGGCGTTTCCCTTCAGGTTCACAGAGGTGAGATCGTCTGTATCGCCGGAATCGACGGAAATGGCCAGACCGAATTTGTTTATGGACTTTCCGGCCTGGAGCCACTGAAGAGCGGCGCTATCACTATGAATGGAAAAGACATTACTCACATGCCAATCCGTGAGCGTCTTACCTCCGGCATGAGCCATATCCCGGAAGACCGTCACAAACACGGCCTGGTACTTGATTATTCCCTGGAAGACAACATTGTCCTTCAGAGATATTTCGAACCACAGTTCACCAATAAACTGGGCTTTTTGAAACGCAAAGAGATCCGCAAATATGCCAACCGCCTGATTGAGCAGTACGATATCCGCTCCGGTCAGGGTGCCATCACCAAGGCGAGATCCATGTCTGGTGGAAACCAGCAGAAAGCAATCATTGCCCGTGAGATTGATAAGAATCCGGAGCTTTTGATCGCAGTTCAGCCTACCCGAGGACTGGATGTTGGAGCAATCGAGCATGTTCACAAACAGCTGGTACAGGCAAGGGATGCAGGGAAAGGCGTTCTTCTGATCAGTCTGGAGCTGGATGAGGTTATGAATGTATCAGACAGGATTCTGGTAATGTACGAAGGTGAAATCGTAGGAGAATTTGATCCGAAGAAAGTAACCGTAGAGGAACTTGGCCTTTACATGGCAGGATCAAAGAGAAAGGAGACGAAGAGCAATGAATAATGAATCCAAAAAGAAAGAAAGCATTCTGAGAAACAATGCGGTTCAGACCATCATTGCCTCTCTTTTATGCATTGTGATTGGTCTTCTCATCGGTTATCTGGTACTTCTTATTATCAATCCTGCAGGAGCTGCAGGTGCGATTACCGCAATTATCAAGAATTATTTTTACTATCCAAGCCAGAAGGCTATGATGAAATATATGGGAACCACACTGGTAAAGGCTTCCGCACTTCTGATGTGTTCCCTGTCCGTTCTGTTTGCTTACAAGGTTGGACTTTTTAACATTGGAGCAGCAGGACAGTATGTAGTTGGAGCCGGAGCTTCCCTGTATTTTGCATTAAAACTTGGCATGCCCTGGTATGTATGCATGATCGCAGCAATCGTGATCGCATCCCTGGTAGGCGGCATCTCCGGTGCACTGAAGGCTTACTTCAATGTAAACGAGGTTATTTCCTGTATCATGCTGAACTGGATTTCCCTGTATGTGGTGAATATGCTTCTTACCCAGGTGAAATCCGAGTCTACTCCATACACCGTAGATCTTTCCAGCGGCAATAAGAGAGCTCTTCTTCCTAACTGTGGACTGGACGAGATCTTTTCCGGAAACAAATTCGTATCCATCGGTCTTATTATTTCTGTGGTAATGGCGATCGTAGTGTGGGTACTTCTGGAAAAAACAAAATTCGGTTTTGAGCTTCGCGCAACAGGTATGAACAAAAATGCTGCAAAATACTGCGGCATGAAAGAGAAGAGAAATACCATTGTAACCATGATGATCGCTGGCGGCCTTGCAGGACTTGGCGCAGCTGTTTTCTATCTCAGCGGAATTGAGACCTGGATGGTTCAGCAGACAACCGTTCCGGGCATGGGCTTTAATGGAATCGCAGCAGCCTTCCTTGGCGGCCTTCATCCCATCGGAGCAATTTTTTCCTCTTATTTTATCCAGCACATTACAAGTGGTGGAAGTTATGTGGATAAGACCATGTATTGTGCACAGATCTCTGATCTGATCTCCGCGTTTATCATTTATCTGTGTGGATTTGTATTCTTCTTCAAACTCTGGTTAAACCGTTATCTCGACAGGAGAGATGAGAAAAAAGCTGCAAAAGGAGGAGAAAAATAATGTTATTATTGATTCAGTATACATTAATATTTGCTTCTGTATTGATTCTCGTAGCACTTGGCGGCTGTTTTTCCGAGCACAGCGGTGTTATCAACATTGGTCTTGAGGGAATTATGGTTATGGGTGCACTTGGCGGTGCCCTGATGATGAAATATCTTCCGGATTCCGCTCCGGCACCAGTTGTGATCCTTCTGGTGGTTCTGGCCAGTGTGCTTGTGGGAATGATATTTTCCCTGCTCCTTGGTGTGGCTGCCATTCATTTCAATGCAGACCAGACACTGGTTGGTACGGCCCTGAATCTTCTTGGACCGGCAGCAGCTGTTGTTATCGTAAGAGCCATCAACATGGCAGAAAATCCAGACAACGTTTCTTCCACAGTTGCTTACAAGGTGGCCAAGAAAGCGTTCCTGATAAGAATTGGAAAATTTGAATTCAGCTGGTTCATGCTTTTTGCACTGCTGATCCTCATTGCTTCTTATGTGGTACTTTATAAGACCAGATTCGGACTTCGTCTGATGGCATGTGGTGAGCATCCACAGGCAGCCGATTCAGTAGGTATCAATGTTTTTAAAATGCGTTACGCTGGCGTTTTGATCTCCGGTGCACTTGGCGGTCTTGGGGGACTGGTTTATATTACTGCCGGTGTAAGTGAGTGGAAATTTGAGAACGGAGTTGCCGGCTTTGGTTTCCTTGCCCTTGCTGTTATGATCTTCGGACAGTGGAAGCCGGTAAACATCGGACTGGCAGCTCTTCTGTTCGGCCTTTTCCGTGCGCTGTCAAACGTATACACAGGATTTGATGCGCTGGTAGCCTTGAAGCTTCCCAGCACATTATACAACATGTTCCCATATATTATTTCCCTGATCGTTCTGGTGTTTGTATCCAAGAACTCCAGGGCACCGAAGGCGGAAGGCATTCCGTACGATAAAGGACAGAGGTGACACTATGAAAAACTATTCTGAAGATGCCAGCAGGCAGTATCATATCCAGGTTGCAAAGGGGGAAGTTGGCCGCTATGTGATCATGCCGGGAGACCCGAAAAGGTGTGTGAAAATTGCCCAGTATTTTGACAACCCGGTTCTCATTGCAGACAACAGAGAATATATCACATATACAGGAACCCTGGACGGCGTGAAAGTCAGCGTGACATCCACCGGAATCGGCGGACCGTCTGCCTCCATTGCCATGGAAGAGCTTTCCCGGTGCGGCGCAGATACTTTTGTCCGCATTGGAACCTGCGGCGGTATGCAGCCTGAGGTAAAAAGCGGAGATATCGTAATTGCCACAGGTGCCATCCGTATGGAGGGAACCAGCCGGGAATATGCCCCCATAGAGTATCCGGCAGTAGCTAATCTGGACGTGACAAACGCCCTTGTGGCAGCTGCGAAAGAAAAAGGACTTTCCTGTCATACAGGTGTTGTCCAGTGCAAAGACGCTTTTTACGGACAGCATGAGCCTGAAGCAATGCCAGTTGGTTATGAGCTGCTCAACAAATGGGAGGCCTGGAAGAAAATGGGCTGTCTTGCTTCCGAGATGGAATCTGCAGCGCTTTTTATTGCAGCTGGCAAGCTTCGTGCCAGAGCTGGCTCCTGTTTCCTGGTGCTTGCAAATCAGGAAAGAGAGAAGCTGGGACTGGATAATCCGGTTGTGCATGATACAGATATGGCAATCCAGGTGGCTGTTGAAGCTGTGAGAAAGCTGATCCGGGAGGATTCGTCGAATTAAGACCGTGACATCGCAATCTGCACGCCCCACTTTGCGTTACATTTTGCCTGAATTCGGTTGCCGTAGCCCATTACGGCGCCCTCATTCGGGCGAAATCTCCCACAAATTGTGACGAACATCTTGCAGTTACTTAATATTCGATGTACTAGACAATCAAATAAAGAACAGATATGAATCCTGCCAGTAAATTGCGATACAGTAATTTCGGGCAATATAAAGAGACAACAGAAATGAGGAAAATAAATGGACGTAAAAGAGATTTTAAAACATGTGGATCATACCCTTCTTCTCCAGCCATCTACCTGGGAAGAAATCAAACAGATTTGTGACGATGCGATGGAATACGGAACTGCATCCGTATGCATTCCGCCAAGCTATGTAAAACAGGCAGCAGAATACATGAATGGAAAAATGGCAGTGTGCACGGTTATCGGTTTCCCAAATGGCTACATGACAACAGCAGCCAAGGAATTTGAAACAAAAGATGCTCTTGCAAATGGTGCTTCCGAAATCGATATGGTAATCAATATCGGCTGGCTGAAAGATCAGAAATATGACCTGATTGAGAACGAGATCCGCACCTTAAAAGCTGCATGCGGTGACAAAATCCTGAAAGTTATCATTGAAACCTGCTTCCTCACAGATGAGGAAAAAATTAAAATGTGCCAGATTGTAACAGAAGCAGGCGCAGATTATATTAAGACCTCTACCGGTTTTGGCGGTGCAGGTGCAACCTTTGCAGACATTGAGCTTTTCTCCCGACATATCGGACCAAATGTAAAAATGAAAGCAGCAGGCGGAATTTCTTCCCTGGAGGATGCAGAGAAGTTCCTTGCACTTGGTGCAGACCGACTGGGAACCAGCCGGATTATAAAGATTGTAAAGAATGAGAAAGCTACAGGATATTGATTTGTTTATTGACTGTAAAGGTGAACAGATGCTGTCCCTGGAATTGGTCAGATTATAACGACGCTCATTGAGAAGAGAGTGATGTTGTCGGAGACAATCAGAAAATGTTAATGAATAAGAAAGAGGTGTGAAAATGGAAAAAGAGATGATCAACCAGCTGATTGATACAGCAATCCACCAGCTGAAATATTCCTATACACCATATTCCAATTTTAAAGTAGGCGCAGCCCTCCTTGCAAAAAATGGGCAGGTTTACACAGGCTGCAACATTGAAAATGCCGGGTACACAGCCACAAACTGTGCGGAGCGTACCGCCTTTTTTAAGGCAGTAAGCGAAGGGGTGAAGGATTTTCAGGCTATCTGTGTTGTCGGCGGTAAGGCTGGCGTGCTCACAGAATATGCAGCTCCCTGCGGCGTGTGCCGACAGGTCATGATGGAGTTTTGCAACCCGGAAACCTTCCAGGTCATTCTGGCGGTGGACAAAGAGCATTATGATGTGTATACACTAAAAGAACTCCTGCCGTTAGGCTTCGGACCTTCTAATCTGGCATGAAAGCTGCTGACTGGAGAATAGTATTATGAAGTATGTCGGAAAATGCCGAAAACAGAGTGATCTGGCATTGAATCCGGCAGTTATAAAGCAGCATAAAGAATTGCAGGAGAAAAAATTATGACAATCGAACAATTAAAAGCACTACCCAAGGCAGAGCTTCACTGTCATCTGGACGGGTCTTTAAGCCGGGAGTTCATGGAGAGCCAGCTGGGAAGAAGGGTACAGCCGGAAGAGCTTAGCGTGTCTGATGACTGCACAAGCCTTGCAGAATACCTTGAGAAATTTTCGCTTCCGGGTCAGTGTATTATGGATGAAAAAGGGCTTGAGGCAGCTGGCTACGACGTACTTCGCACCATGAGCCAGGAAAATGTACGCTACGCAGAAATCCGTTTTGCACCTCTTCTTTCAGAGACCTCCGGAATGAACTGCCGTGCTGTGATCGAGGCAGTATTAAAAGGCCTTGAGCGGGGCAGAGCAGATTTTGGAACGGAGTTTGGTGTGATTACCTGTGCCATGCGTCATCACAGCCAGGAGGACAACAGCCGGATGATAAAAACAGCCCGTGAATATCTGGGCTATGGTGTGTGTGCAGCGGATCTGGCAGGTGCGGAAGCAGCATATCCCATGGCACAGTTTATGGAGCTTTTTCAGAACACCCGTAAGCTGGAAATGCCCTTTACCCTTCATGCAGGAGAGTGTGGAAGCGTACAGAACATTGTGGATGCTGTAAAAGCGGGAGCCGGCAGGATCGGACATGGAATCGCCATGCGAGGCCATTATAATATTCAAAAAGAGCTGGCTGACAGAGGCATTGGAATTGAAATGTGTCCTATCAGCAATCTTCAGACAAAAGCGGTAAACAGTCCGTCAGAATATCCCATCCGGGAATTTCTGAACACAGGATTGAAGGTTTCCATAAACACGGACAACCGTACAGTGAGCAACACAAGCCTTACCAAAGAGCTTCAGTTCATCCAGAACACGTATGGCATTCAGGAGGAAGAGATACGGCTGATGATGAAGAATGCAGTGGATACGGCATTTGCCACTGATGAGGTGAAAGCGAGATTGTATTCTGAACTGGGAATAAAAGGATAAAATATTGGAAACGAGGGATTTTATTTTGAAAAAATATGAAAGGATTTTCGTGATCGTTCTGGATTCTCTGGGAATCGGTGCCATGCCGGATTCAGAGAAATTCGGGGATGTGGGAGTGGATACATTCGGACATATTCTGGATAAAATGGGCTCCCTGGAAATACCAAATCTTAAGAAGCTTGGAATGTTAAATCTTCATCCGGCAGGAAATATGCAAGGTGTGGAGAAGCCGATTGGCCGTTACATGCGCGTAAGCGAAGCCAGCAATGGCAAGGATACCATGACCGGCCATTGGGAAATGATGGGAATTAAGACAGAGAAGCCGTTTAAGACTTTCACAGACACCGGCTTTCCGCCGGAGCTGATCGCGGAGCTGGAGAAGCGCTGCGGCAAGCGCGTGATTGGAAACAAGAGCGCCAGCGGAACGGAGATCATTGAAGAGCTTGGGGAGGAAGAAATCCATACAGGTGCCATGATCGTGTATACTTCAGCCGACTCTGTTCTTCAGATCTGCGGAAATGAGGAAACCTTTGATCTTCAGAATTTGTATCGCTGCTGCGAGATCGCAAGAGAAATTACACGGAAGGATGAATGGCGTGTAGGCCGTGTCATCGCCAGACCATACGTTGGCAAAAAGAAAGGTGAGTTCAGGCGAACAAGTAATCGTCATGACTATGCTTTGAAGCCAACAGGTCTGACTGCATTAAATGCGTTAAAGGATAATGGGCTGGATGTGATCGGTGTAGGGAAGATCAACGATATTTTCTGCGGCGAAGGAATCACAAAGACCTATCATTCTGACAGCTCCGTACACGGTATGGAGCAGACCATCCAGATCTGCAAAGAGGACTTCAGGGGACTTTGCTTTGTGAATCTGGTTGACTTCGATGCCCTGTGGGGACACAGACGAAATGTGGAAGGCTACGGCAAAGAAATCGAGAAGTTTGACAGGAATCTGGGCGTTCTTTTGGAAGAGCTTCGGGAGGATGACCTTCTTATTCTTACCGCAGACCACGGGAATGATCCCACCTATAGCGGCACTGACCATACCAGAGAGTATGTTCCCTTCCTGGCTTATTCCAAGACTATGAAAGAGGGTGGCCCCCTTGAAAACGAGGATACTTTTTCCGTTATTGGCGCATCAGTGGCAGATAATTTTGACGTGAAAATGCCGGAAGGAACTATCGGACATTCCATTCTTGAGAAATTATGCTAAAATAGAAAAGCAGCTGTTGGATAGCGGTTGTATATCCGGTGGATTGCTTGCTTTTGCGACAGAACCCGGATAGAAACAAATGATTTGCAGCACATGGCAGAAGATGAGGAAATCATATGAAACACACTTATTTACACGATGTACTTCCATTCCTTCGTGAACTGGAACGTGAGAAACAGAAACAATTTGAGGCTTATTTCCGTACTGCGCCATTATGGCTTATGGACCTGTTTCAGAGTGAGATAATGGAAGCCGGAACTACTTTTATCAGGGAAAATGAACCGGCAGATACGATTTTCTTTGTTGCCAGAGGAAGAGTAAAAGCTACAGATTACCGGATTTCCGGCATTGCCTATGATTTTATGAAGCCCATGAATCTCATTGCGCTTGGTGGTATGGAAGTGATCCTGGGACAGGATACCTACCAGACCACCCTGCAGACAGAGACAGAGTGTATTGTTACCAAGCTTCCAAGAGCGCAGTATGAGAAATGGATTTATTCAGATACGGAAGCTTTTCGCATGGAGGCAAAGCTTACCTGTGCTTCCCTGTTGGAGGAAGAGCGGCGGAACCGTCTGTACCTGTTTTTGGAAGGGGCTGACAGATTAGCTGTACTTTTTTCGGAATGGTTTGAAAAATATAACAAAAATGACATTTTATGCATCGGCGAAAGCCGGCAGAATCTGGCAGATGAGACAGGCCTTTGCCTGAAAAGCATCAGCCGCGCCATCAAGAAGTTTCAGGCAGAACAGCTGATCGTGAAAAAAGGAAATCAGATCTGTATCGACAGGAAGCAGTACGAAAGGCTGAAGCGGACTGTGGATGAGAAAATCGGCAACGTATAAACGGAACACAAGACTATAGCAAAACGCATGGTATTGAAGGCTTTCTGTTTATATGAAAATAATGTTATAAGCTGTCCTGGCGATAAGCCGGATAGCTGCAGATAAAGGAGAAGGTGTACATGAGCGATTTATATCAGAAATTAGAGACTTGCCTTGCAAGTGTTAGAAAAAAGACAGATTTTAAACCGGAAGTGGCGCTGATCCTGGGATCCGGCCTTGGAGATTATGCAGATGAGATCCAGATCGAAACCACCATTGACTATACAGAGATTGAGGGCTTTCCAACCTCCACAGTTGCAGGTCACAAAGGCAGATTTGTATTTGGATATGTGAAAAATGTGCCGGTTGTGATCATGCAGGGAAGAGTGCATTACTATGAAGGCTATCCAATGACGGATGTAGTTCTTCCCACCAGATTGATGGGCATGATGGGGGCGAAGAAGCTGTTTCTTACAAATGCAGCCGGTGGAGTGAATCCGAATTTTAAACCAGGTGATTTTATGATGATCACCGATCACATTACCACAGGAATCCCGAGTCCGCTGATCGGACCGAACATTGAGGAACTGGGAAGCAGATTTCCGGATATGAGTGAGGTATACAGCAGACGATTGCGAGAGGTGATCCGTGCCAGTGCAGAAAAATGCGGTATAGATCTCCAGGAGGGCGTATATGTGCAGTTTACAGGTCCTGCCTATGAAACTCCGGCTGAAGTGAGAATGGCAGCTATATGGGGCGGTGACGCAGTTGGAATGAGCACTGCATGTGAAGCAATGGCAGCCCGTCATATGGGAATTGAAGTGTGCGGAATTTCCTGTATCACCAACATGGCAGCTGGCATTTCGAAGCAGGAGCTGAACCACAAGGAGGTTCAGGAGACTGCAGACAGAGTGGCGAAATCTTTTAAAAAGCTGGTGACGGAAATCATAGCCGGTATGTAGCCGCAAGGAAGTGCGGGTTTCATAAGAGGCAGCGCAAACCAAAAGATATAACGTAACAAAGGAGAAAAGTTATAATATGGGAATTGTTGTAATCGGTGATGTTTTTATCGATGTGAAAGGTTATTCCACAGCACCATTTATTCCTGGAGGAAGAAATGCCGGTGTGATCCAGCAGATCCATGGCGGTGTAGGAAGAAATGTAGTGGAAGATATTGCCAATATAGAGTTGAAACCAACCTTTGTCAGTCTGGTAGATGACGACGCTATGGGGGATGATGTGATCCGCAAACTGGAGCGTCATAAAGTAGATACCAGATATATGCGTAAGGTAAAAAACGGCATGGGAACCTGGCTGGCTGTCTTTGACCAGGACGGAGATGTGGTGGCATCTATTTCCAAACGTCCGGACCATCGTCCGATAGAGCAGATCCTGGATGAACACGGAGATGAAATTTTCCAGGATGCGGACAGCGTTGTGATCGAGATTGATATTGACAAGGAAATTGTGAAGAAGACCTTTCACTATGCAGAGAAATACGGCAAAAAAGTATACGCTCTTGTATCGAATATGACCATTGCAATCGAAAGACGTGACTTCTTAAGGCGGACAGCCTGCTTTGTATGCAACCAGCAGGAAGCGGGCATCCTGTTTTCGGAGGATTACGGTGGCCTGAAGCCTGAAGAGATGGCCCGGTGTCTGGCAAAAAGAATCCAGTCCGCCCATATTCCAAAGATGGTGGTTACCATGGGAAGTGATGGTGCAGCTTATGCAGATCAGGAAGGAAACTGGGGCGTTTATCCAGCTATGAAGGTAGATGTGGTTGACACCACAGGCGCGGGAGATGCCTTTTTTGCAGGTGTGTGCGTAGGCCTTACCTATGGAAAAACAATGAGAGAGGCATGTGCCATTGGTACCCGTCTTTCCTCAACTGTAATTTGTACCTCAGAGAACATTTGTCCGAGATTTATGCCGGAAGAATTTGATCTTGACAGGTAGGAGAAGAATATGGAAAGTCTTATTATAGGAATTGCCGGCGGCTCCGGCTCCGGTAAATCTACTTTTACAAACAGAATTAAAAAGCGTTTTGGAGATGACGTAGTAGTCCTTTATCACGACAATTATTACCGCAGACAGGATGGAATCCCTTTTGAGCAGCGTGTGACTGTGAATTATGATCATCCGGATTCTCTGGAGACAGAGCTTCTGGTGGAGCATCTGAAGCTTCTGAGGCAGGGGAAAGCTATTGACTGTCCGGTTTACGATTATTCCCAACATAACCGTTCAGACAAGATCCTTCATATCACCCCAAGTCCGGTGATCCTTGTGGAGGGAATCCTTCTTCTGGCAGATCCCAGAGTGCGTGAGCTCCTTGATATTAAGGTCTATGTGGAAGCTGATGCTGATGAGCGTATTCTTCGCCGGATTTCCCGTGATGTGGAAGAGAGGGGAAGAGATTTGAATGGAATCATTAAACAGTACTTAAACACAGTGAAACCCATGCATTACCTTTATGTAGAGCCCACTCGTTCCAAGGCTGATATTGTGATCAACAGCGGAAAGAATGACGTGGCGTTTGATCTGTTTGTTTCGAAAATCAGTATGGAATTGGAGAAACGGAAGCAGGGGTAATTACAGAAGATGTTAGCTGTAGTTTGGAAACATTGCTGTGATGATGCGGCAGAATTAGCAAATGAAAGTTGCTGTTTACGAAATGGGTGAGAATTCCGGCATAAAGAATTTTTCTGCGAAATTGGTAGATGGCAACAGATAAAAAGATACAGGAGATCAGAATGTCACAGGAAAAAGAGAACAGACAGTATGAGAATGCGCAGAGTGTGCAGGAGGGGCAGCAGCCTCATAAGCGCAGAGTGCGCTACAAAGGCAGATACCCGAAGAAATATGAGGAGAAATATAAAGAACTTCAGCCGGAGAAATACCAGGATACCATTCAGCATGTAATGCAAAAAGGGAATACCCCGGCAGGCATGCATATTTCTATTATGGTAAAAGAGATTATTGATTTTCTGGAGATCAAACCAGGACAGATTGGCTTTGATGCCACACTGGGCTACGGTGGCCATACAAAGGCCATGCTTCAGTGCCTGCAGGGACAGGGGCATATGTATGCCACTGACGTAGACCATGAGGAAGCAGCCAAGACAAAGAAAAGACTGGAAGATCTTGGCTTTGGGGAGGATATTCTGACCATTAAACTTCAGAATTTCTGTACCATTGATGAGATTGCCAAAGAAGTAGGAGGTTTTGATTTCCTTCTTGCTGATCTCGGCGTGTCCTCCATGCAGATCGATAATCCCAAGAGAGGTTTTTCCTTCAAAGCAGACGGACCTCTGGATCTGCGCTTGAATCAGGAAGCCGGGATCAGTGCGGCAGAGCGCCTGGAACATATTACCCGGGATGAGCTTGCTGGAATGCTTTATGAGAATTCAGACGAGCCATACTGTGAAGAGCTTGCCAAGGCGATCACAGATGAAATCCGCAAAGGAAACCACATGGATACCACCACAAAGCTTCGTCAGGTCATTGAGAAAACTCTGGATTTCCTTCCGGAAAAAGAGAAGAAGGAGACCATCAAAAAGACCTGCCAGCGTACCTTCCAGGCCCTTCGGATTGATGTGAACCGGGAGTTTGAGGTTCTGTATGAGTTTATGGAGAAGCTGCCGGGAGCACTGAAGCCCGGAGGAAGAGCGGCAATCCTTACGTTCCATTCAGGAGAGGATAAGCTGGTGAAGAAAGCACTGAAGGCTGGATACAAGGAGGGAATTTATTCCGATTATTCCAGAGACGTGATCCGTCCGTCAGCCCAGGAATGTGCCCAGAATGGACGCGCACGGTCTACGAAAATGCGCTGGGCGATTAAATCGGAGTAAACGCGATAAATACGCTGCGCGAGTTTGGCTCGCCTATCAAGTAAATGAGACAAAGCACGCTCTGCAAGTTTTATTCGTTATCGCGTCAGTCACCAAGGTTTTTCGTGCAGGCACGAACTTTGGCTCGCCTATCGCATAAATAAAATGGGGAGGAACCGCATCACTGCAGTTCCATCCCCCATATCTTACAATCTCTGGTTCCCACAACCATATAACTTTGATATACAGCAGGAGATGCTTCGATGACTCCCTCACTGATCTGGTGGCAGTCAAGAACATCTCCTGTTTTTCCATCCAGAAGATAGATATGTCCTGTGCTGTTGCAGTAGAGAACCTTTCCGCTGCTATCCGGATTGTATACACATACAGGTGAAGACCAGGCATAGGCAGATTCATGCTCCCAGTTTACTTTCCCGGTATTTTTATCAATGCATGCAAGTACACCTTGTGCCTGTCCACTGGTTCTGGCAACTGTCACATAAATGTTATCCGACAATTCTTCTTTCCCAACAGCGATGGTAGACTGTACACCGCCTGAAACACTGTCCTCGGAGGAACAGTCGTAAGAGGTCTGCCAGATGATCTCTCCTGTCTCCGCATCAATTTTCCAGACAGGAACCTCTGCAGTGGTGCTGCTTCGCCAGCCCAGGCGGAAAGAGGTGCTGACATACAGGTAAAGGTGTCCGTCCTCCACAGACAAAACGGGAGTAGAGTTGGAGTCATCCAGAATATCCTGCACCCATACAAGCTGCAGGGTATTCAGATCCAGGCACATTAGATTGCCGCCATTATCAGCAATAAAAAGATAACCGTCATAGATGGCTGCGCTGTCCTCCATGCCAAGCCAGTAGGAGCCTACGCTGGTACGTGTTCCGTAGTAGCGCCATTTTACAATGTGATCCGGATTTATGGACAAGGTGCCTGCTTCCGGGTCATAACTGGTATTCAGTTTGATCAGATAAAGAATTCCGTTCTCTCCTGGATAGATCAGGGTATCTGTGGCAGCATCCACAAGGGCGGAGGAATCAAAGTAGCTTAAATTTCCGCGAAGGGAAAATTCATCATTATTTCCAAAGGTATACATCACACTGCAGTCCAGAAGATTCACAACAAAGACCCTGGCAGTGCCTTCATTGCTGTCATAACCTGCGCCGACATACATAATTGGATAACCTCTGGGATCAAGTGCACCTGCCCCTTTGAAGGTGAAACCAAGGTAAAGGGGATCTCTGGTAGCCTCGCCGGTTTCCAGATCTAGGAAATACACATAGCCGTCCATGCAGGCATAGATCACTTCTACAAGATCGTCTTTTTCCTTTGCCCAGTCGTACATATTCATGGACTTCTTTACTTCTCTGGACCATTTTTCCATAAGAGGCTGTCCGGTCCAGCCGCTTCCGGACCAGGTGGCATCTCCGTAAGTAATAGAGCCGGTTTTTGCTGTCCAGAGATCCTGGATTTTTCCATTTTTAATCTGTGTATTGCCATAGGCTGCAGTGTCACGGAAATTGTTTCCGCGGAAGGTGACGATTCCATCCACATCTGTGTAGCTGATCCCGGCATCGAAGGAGTGGGTATCTGTGGAGGTATAATCCGAAGTATTGGCAAGTATCTGTCCGTCCACCTCAATGTCTGTGGTTTCTATGTATAAAGATGGGCTGGTGGAATCTACGCATTTAGGAGAAAATTCTGCCGGTCTTGCCATTGCGGCTTTTACAGCGGCAAGAGAATTGGAGTCATCCATGTCCAGACCGCTGGCTTCCTCAACCATGGAAACTGTATTTACATTTTCCTGGATCTTTTTTACGAGGAAAACTCCTCCCAGTATAATAACTGCTGCAATGATCAGGATCCCTTCTGTAAGAAGAAGTTTTCGGAAGAAATATTTTTGCTGCAGCTGCTTTTTTCGTTTCCCTACTTTTCTTTTCATATTCTGAATCCTTCCCTGTTCATTTGGCAAAAATTATACAAGGTATGACTGGGAAATTCAAGATGTCAAGAGCTGTTTTGGAAATTCAATTTTCAGATTGGGAAAAAGGGCGCAATCTTTTTTCTTGACAGTGTATGGCCTGGCTTGTTAAAATATTATTTATCGTATGAAAAGGAGGAGAAAACATGCTGAAAGTATGGATCGTAGGATCTGAAGGCCAGATTGGCGAGGCAATTAATGAAGTGCTGGATCCGTTGGAAATTGAAGTTTTGAATACAGACAAAAATGCGCTTGATATTACAGAAACAGACGAAGTTCTCCATTTTGGAGAGATCAACCGTCCGGATGTGATCATCAACTGTGCTGCGATCACAGATGTAGAGCTTTGCGAGAAGCAGCCGGAGGAAGCATTTCGTGTAAACGCTTTAGGCGCCCGCAACTTAAGCCTTGTAGCAAGAAAAACAGGGGCAAAGATGGTGCAGCTTTCCACAGACGACGTTTTTGATGGGCTGGCACAGAAGCCGTACACGGAGTTTGACAATACAAACCCTAAGACTGTTTACGGAAAATCCAAGTGCGCCGGGGAGAATTATGTGAAGGAGTTTACCCACAAGCACTTTATCATCCGAAGCAACTGGGTCTTCGGAAAGGGAAATAACTTTGTAAACCGTGTTCTGGAGGCCGCAGATCAGGGCAGAGCTCTTGCTGTAGCTGAGGATCAGTATGGTTCCCCCACAAGTGCCAAAGATCTGGCAAGAATTATCCTGCATCTGATCCGCACCAATGAGTACGGAACCTATCATGCAACCTGTCAGGGTGTTTGCAATCGTTATGAATTTGCAAAGGAGATACTTCGCCTTGCAGGCAAAGAGGAGCAGCTGAATCCGGTACCTACCTCGCAGTCTGATCTTTCTTCTGCCAGACCTGCATATGCAGTTCTGGACAATTTTATCCTTCGCATTATCGATGTATATGAGATGCCTGGCTGGAAGGATTCTCTGGAAGAATTTATGAAAGAAAAACGGGAGGGCTAAGATGAGCGCGAAGAAAGAAAAGAATGTAAAAGAGAAAAAGAAGATCAGCTTAACCAGTATGATCTTTATTGCGCTGATCGCCGGAGCAATCACAGGAATGGTTCTCCATTACCTGGTGCCGGATAGCAGTGTGAAGAATGATGTGATTGTTGAAGGAGTGCTGTACGTTTTGGGACAGGGCTTTATCCGTCTTATGAAAATGCTGGTAGTACCTCTTGTTTTCTGCTCACTGGTATGTGGAAGTATGGCTATCGGTGATACTAAGAAGCTGGGAAATGTAGGTGGAAAAACACTTGCATTTTATCTGGTCACAACAGCGGTGGCAGTTGCAGTTGCCCTTGGAATCGGAACTCTTTTGAGACCGGGAATTGGTCTTGATATGAGTAAGATCCAGATAAATGCTTCCGATATTGAGACTATGGAGTCTACCTCTCTGGTTCAGACTATTCTCAATATCATTCCGGATAACCCCATCAAGTCCCTGGCAAGTGGGGAAATGCTTCAGATCATAGTGTTTGCTTTGATCATTGGTGTGATCCTGGCAAAGCTTGGGGAGCGTGCGGAGACCGTTTCCAACTTTATCAGCCAGTTTAATGATATTATGATGGAAATGACCATGATGGTTATGAGTCTGGCTCCTATTGGTGTATTCAGTCTGATCGCAAGAACCTTTGCAACCATTGGTTTCAGCGCATTTGTGCCTCTGGCAAAATATATGATCGCAGTTCTGATCGCTCTGGCAATCCAGTGTTTTGGTATATACCAGATTTTGCTGAAGCTGTTCACGGGCCTGAATCCGGTGAAGTTTATCCGAAAGTTTTTCCCGGTTATGGCCTTTGCCTTTTCCACTGCAACCTCCAATGCGACTATTCCGCTTTCTATTGATACGCTGCACAAGAAGATGGGTGTTTCCAAGAAGATTTCTTCTTTTACCATACCTCTTGGTGCGACTATCAACATGGATGGTACTTCCATTATGCAGGGAGTTGCGGTTATGTTCGCTGCCCAGGCTTTTGGAATCCAGCTGACTCCTATGGATTATATTACAGTAATCGGAACAGCCACACTGGCTTCCATTGGTACCGCAGGTATTCCAAGTGTTGGACTTGTTACTTTGACTATGGTATTTAATTCTGTTGGTCTTCCAGTTGAGGCAATCGGTATTATCATGGGTATTGACCGTATTCTGGATATGGCAAGAACAGCGGTTAATATTACCGGTGATGCTGTTTGTACGACCATTGTGGCTTGCCAGAATGGGGCTGTGGATAAAGAAGTGTTTAATAAAGCTGAATAAAAATATTGGCGTGTGTATGTGAGTTTAGACTCAGGTATGCACGTCTTTTTTTGTGTGGCGAAGGCGGACGCCTGGGAGGGGCAGTGTGTTGCGGACAACGTCAAAAAACGGGATTTTACTCCGTCGTCGATTGCAGGTTCCATAAACAAACTCGCCCATGCTGGGCTCAGACAGTGTTTATGGAACCTGCGCTATACTCATAAAATCCCGTTTTTTGACTAACTGTCCGCAACACACTGCCCCTCCCAGGCTGATTGTTCAAAGTAACTATGAATTAAGTGGAAATAAACAGCGTATAACACTTGACAACAGTATAATACTGTTATATACTGTTTGCATAAGGAGGAGTCACATGAAGATCATAATTAATCACTCGTCGATGCAGCCAATTTATGAGCAGATCACAGATCAGATCAAGGCGATGATCATTGACGGGACGTTAAAGGAAGAGGAAATGCTTCCCTCTGTGAGAACTTTGGCGAAGGAGCTGAAGATTAGTGCTCTTACGGTGAAGAAGGCGTATGACTTTCTGGAGGAAGAGGGGTTCGTGGTTACGGTGCATGGGAAAGGAAGCTTTATCGCTAAGAATAACCAGGGACTTCTTATGGAAGAGCGGAAGCGGGAAATTGAGACAGAACTGGAGGAAGTGATCCGGAAAGCGCGGATCAGCGGATTGTCTGAGGAAGAGATCCGGGAACTGTTTGAGCTTATTATGGAGGAGTAGATATGCTGCTGAGTTTGAAGAATTTGCAGAAGAATTATCCTGGATTTTCCCTGGATGTAAGTATGGAAATAGAAGAAGGACAGATCACCGGTCTGATCGGAGCCAATGGAGCAGGGAAGTCTACTACCTTTAAGGTTATTCTGGGGCTGGTTCATCCTGATGCAGGAGAGATTCGTCTGTTTAATAAGGATATGGAGCAGATTTCCCAAAAAGAGAAAGCGGATATAGGCGCGACACTTTCTGACAGCGGTTTTTCCAATTGTCTGACCGTGAAACAGATTGTGCATATTCTGACAGAGACTTATGAGAAATTTGACCGGGAGATGTTTGAGAAGCGGTGCAGCCAGTTTTCCATCCCCATGGATAAGAAACTGAAAGAGTTTTCCACAGGAATGAAAACAAAGTTAAAAGTGCTGACAGCCACCAGCTTTGATGCCAGGCTTCTTGTTCTGGATGAGCCTACAGCCGGTCTGGACGTGATTGCCAGGGACAGCATTCTGGAACTCCTTCGGGAATATATGGAGACAGAAGGCAGAAGTATTCTGATCAGCTCCCACATTTCCTCAGATCTGGAGAGCCTGTGTGATGATATCTATATGATTGATAAGGGACTGATCGTGCTTCATGAGAATACAGATGTGCTGCTGGATGAATATGGTCTTATCAAGGCTGACGAGAAGCAATATGAATTGCTTGATAAGCAGCATATTCTCAAGGTGAAGAAGGAGCAATACGGCTACAGCTGTCTCACAGATGAGCGTGCATTTTATGTGGAGAACTACCCGCAGCTTGCAATAGAACGTGGGTCTGTGGACAAGGTTATTACCATGATGATCAAGGAGGAAGTATTATGAAAGGTATGTTTGTAAAAGACATGGAAATTATGAGGGGAAACATGAAAACGTTCATTGGCGTATATATTATAGCCATTTTCTGTTTCCTTAGTACTTCCGCAGGTCCTTCTTTTCTAATCAGTTATGTGTCTGTTCTGGCTGCTGTTATGGCACTGAATACCATAGCAACTGATGATATGGATAATGGTATGCCTTATATTTTTACTTTTCCTATCAGCAGGAAAGAATACGTGAAGGAGAAGTATCTGCTGGGTGCAGGGATGGTCACGGTATTGTGGGCTGTTGCTGTTGCAATTGCAATTGGCGTAAATGCTTCCGGATATCGTAAGGTGTCCTGGGAAGAACTGATCGCTTCTGCAGCTGCCGGTCTTTTTCTTGCTGTTTTCGCAAATGCGGTTGTGTTTCCGGTACAGTTGAAATATGGAAGCTCTACAGGAAGGCTGGTGCTGCTTGTTCTTGTATTTGGCATCATGGCTGTAGGATGGATTGGCGTAGAACTATGCCAGAAAATGAATGTGGATTTTTCCGGTCTGAAAAATCTGGGCCTACGCATTTGGAACCTTGGAATCCCAGTCTGTCTGGCGATGCTGTTTGTTCTTATGTTGCTAATGCTTCTGATTTCCTGTACAATATCCATAAAGATTATGGAGAAAAAGGAGTACTGATCCGGAAATGAAGAAGAATCAGATTTTTATAAAATGCGGAACTGAATATAAGGAGATGACGAAAGAACTGCTGGAGGCGTGTGATCTGGCAGGGGAGATAGAGAAGAAGTTTGAGAAATGCGGATTGAAGGTGCTTTCAGAAAATTCCGGGGCAGGTTTACAGCAGAATAGTGAGAAGATTATAACAGAAGCAAAGTTTGAAACAAAGAGCAGTCTTATTGACAACTCTGAAGCAGAAGTGGACTGTTTTTATTCTTCGGATTCTGTGGAAAAACAGAATTCAGAATTTGGTTTGTACAATATGCGGATCGGCATCAAGCCAAACCTGGTCGCCCCCATGGAAGCCTACTGGGGCGGCACCACTCACCCGGAGGTAGTCGCCGGAATCGTAGAATATCTTCAGGAAAAAGGTTTTTCCAATCTGGTGATCATGGAAGGTTCCTGGGTAGGAGATAAGACCTCCGAATCCTACGAAGTCTGTGGTTTCAAGTCCCTCTGTGAAAAATATAACGTTCCGTTCCTTGACATGCAAAAAGAAAAGGGTGTGCCTGTACAATGTGGCGATATGACCTTAAACATCTGCAAAAGTGCCCTTGACCTGGACTTCCTTATTAATGTTCCGGTACTAAAAGGTCACTGTCAGACCAAAATCACCTGTGCATTGAAGAACATGAAAGGTCTTCTCCCTAATTCTGAGAAGCGCCGTTTCCACGCATTAGGTCTTCATGACCCCATTGCCCACCTGGGACTTGCTATCCACCAGGATTTCATCGTGGTAGACAATATTTGCGGAGACCTGGATTTCGAGGATGGCGGCAACCCCGTAGAGATGAACCGCGTTCTGGCAGCTGTGGATCCGGTTCTTATGGATGCCTATGTCTGCGACATGATGTACTACCAGGTAGAAGAGGTTCCCTACATCACAAAGGCTGCCACCCTTGGTGTTGGCTGCGCCGACATCCGCCAGGCAGAAATCCGTGCCCTCGATGGTAACCCCGGCGCTCCCATTCCCAAGTCACGGAAAGTGGTAGAGCTTGCCGACGCTGTAGAAGAAGTAGAATCCTGCAGCGCCTGCTACGGCAACCTGATCCCTGCCCTTGACCGCCTGAAGCAAGAAGGCCTCCTTTCAAACCTGACCACCCGAATCTCCATCGGTCAAGGCTACCGAAACCAGAAAGGCATCCTGGGAATCGGCCACTGCACCCGCCACTTCACCCACCACCTGGAAGGATGTCCGCCAACTGAAGATGAGATTTATGAGTTTCTGAAAAATTATTTAATTGGTTGAAAGTTATTCAAGGCGGACGCATTCGGACAATGGTGATTGCTCACTCGCCGGCGCAACGCTCCAGCGAACTAACTGCTAACTGC
>NZ_JBDGDM010000098.1:0-2540 GCF_040908885.1 Ruminococcus sp. RTP21358st1_G6_RTP21358_211008 | reverse complement strand
TTGAACAAAATCGCTGCGCGATGGCCTGCCAAGGCTGTGGCGCAGTTTTATTTTTATTAAAAAGCAGTGGAATTACTTTCCATAATCCGTTATTGTTAAGTTACCACACGAAACAACTGAACTAAGAAAGCTCCACTGCCTATGATAAGAATAACATTTTTCAGTCTCTTCCGCAATCGGAATTATGACGCTAATGCACCTCCGAATAGGTAGATGTAATTATTAACACTACTTATTCTGGAGGTTTTATTATGTATAAAGATATTTTTGAATCCATCCGCAATGAAGCGGAAAAACGTAACCTGCGTGAAAGAACTATTCAACTGTATTGCTCTGATGTCAGTTACTTCCTTCGTTGGATTGGAAAAAATGTTTCTGATCTTACACTTGAAGATGCGGAAAGTTTTCTTACTGCCAAACGTCTGGAAGGAAGGTCTCCTGAAACTCACAATCACTATCGGTCTGCAATAAAGTTCTTATATAAAAAGGTGCTGAAGACTGTCTGGGATGATGACACTGTTCCAGCTATGAAAAGAGAGCGCAATCTTCCTGCTGTTCTGTCCCGCGATGAAATAAATGCAATCATTGACGCCACTCCGAATCTGAAACATAAAGCGATTATTGCAACTATGTATTCTTCTGGATTACGTGTATCGGAGGTCGTTCATCTCCATTATGATGACATTTCCCGTACCAACATGACAATTCATGTTCGTGAAACCAAAGGCAGAATTGACAGGTATACAATTCTGTCTCAAAAGAATTTAGACCTTCTCACAGAGTATTGGTACAAATGTGGTCGCCCCAAAGATATCCTTTTCCCAAGTTCCTGGTCCGGTGGATATCTTGATATAGCCAGTGTTAACCAGTTCTTTAAGAAAAGTGCTAAACTCGCCGGCATTAACCGTCATGTTTCCTCTCATGCGTGCCGTCATAGTTTTGCCAGCCACTTATTCGAAAGTGGCACAGATATAAAATATATCCAGTCACTTCTGGGACATGTTGATCCTCGCTCTACAGATGTTTACCTTCATGTGAGCAACAAGACACTTCTTGGGATCCGCAGCCCGTTCGACAACTCGGAAGGTGGTGAATCATGAGTAAGGATTGTACGATTCAGGATGTTTTTCATCGTTTTTATCCATCTTTTGAATCCACACATAGTATTTCTCCCGCTCAGCGAAAGGCCGCTTATCACATCATGAATTGCAAAACCGGTGCCTTTGGTGTGAATGTAAGTGTATGCGAGGACTGCGGCTGCGTGTCAGTCCACTATAACTCCTGCCGTGACAGATGCTGTCCTATGTGTCAGGAGTTTCCAAAAGAAAAATGGGTAGATGCACGGCGTGAGGATATCTTAGATGCTCCTTATTTCCATGTAGTTTTTACAGTTCCAGAAGAACTTAATCCCATTATCTACAGCAACCAGAAATTCTTATACACTGCTCTTTATCATGCGGCTTCAGATACTCTCAGTGAACTTGCTGCTGATAGTAAATATCTTGGGACTGATATCGGCTATATTTGTATCCTCCATACATGGGGAAGCACCATGAATTTTCATCCTCATATCCATGCGATTGTTCTTGGTGGAGGGCTGGATGTGAAAAATCATTGGAAAGACAACGGGAAAGAGTTTTTTCTTCCGATTAAGGTGATCTCCAAAATATTTCGTGGAAAATATATAGCTGAACTTAAGCAGCTCTGGGAAAATGACAGGCTTGAATTTCATGGATCGGCTGCACCTTACAAAAACTACTATACTTTCAAGGAATTGTTAAATACCTGCTATACAAAGGAATGGATTCCTTATTGCAAGAAACCATTTGACAGTGCCGAATCTGTCATCAGATACCTTGGAAAATACACCCACCGGATTGCTATCAGCAACTACCGTATCAAAGACATGACAGAATCTACAGTTACTTTTTCCGCTAAAGATTACAAAAACCAAGGGCTTTGGAAAGAGATCACCATATCCGGCGAGGAATTTATCCGTCGATTTTTAATGCATGTTCCTCCAAAACGTTTTGTACGTATCAGGCACTATGGTCTTCTTTCATCCAGAAATAAGAAGAAAAAGATTACCCTATGTAGAAACATCCTTGGTTGCAAAAAATATATTTCCAAGCTGAAAGATATGGATGCACCTGCCATTATCCGTCTTCTTTATAATAAAGATATATGCAAGTGTTCTTCCTGTGGTGGTAAGATTATTCCTCTGTCTACAGAACAACATTTTATAAAACCAAAACCACATATGCTCTGTTAACGTATCATAACTGTATATTTTTTTAGCTTCTTTAGGGAGGCTTATTTCTGGTGTCATAATACAGGACTGAATTATAAATTCTATGTGTTTCTATGTGTACACGCTATCCTATTATAAATAGAGTGTCATAATTAAAAGTCCATATAGAGTTGACGCACTTTGTTCAACCAGAAAAAATCGAAATTGATGCAAACGAAAGGGCAGTTAATGAAAAGTCTCCATACTGCTTTTTCGTTTGCACCACCTTCGATTCTTTCCTTAACGATTT
>NZ_JBDGDM010000097.1:1134-2502 GCF_040908885.1 Ruminococcus sp. RTP21358st1_G6_RTP21358_211008 | reverse complement strand
CTCCAATTCTTCATCACTTATAGGAATAACAGTATAGGTTTTCCCCTCGTGATGAATAAGTACATTTTCGCGTTTACTCGCCAAATCAAGCATTTCCTCTATTCGGTTAGCAAATTCCTCGGATGTAAGATTTATAACTGCCATATCTTTAATTTTTACATTGTTTTTTTACGTCATTTATCGTCATAGTGCCCCCAAACAGAAATAACAAAAACAACAATGGTGGTTTCGTTCACCGTATATCTAATACGGTTTTTCTTATCAAGTTGCCTTGACCATACACCCTGCAAATACTTCAACTGTTCGGGGTGTCCAGTCCCGGTGTATGGATGTTCTTTCAGCTCATCCAATAGCCTCTCTAACTTTTTGAAGAGTTGCGGAGAGGACTTTCTTAGCAACAGTACATGTTTTGCAGCTTCTTTTGAAAATTCTATCTCATACATTGCACTCATCCTCTATACGGTTCAAAAAATCATCTAATGATTCATCCTTCCGCATTTTAAAAGTTCGTCCCTGCTTAATATCCTCAATACCCCTCTGAATAGCCTCCAATTCTTCCCTTGAGGGGAAATCCTCTTCCGTAGCCGCATATACGACTATGGGGGCGGCATTACGACGGGAAACAAAGATTGTCTCTTTTTCAGCCAGTTCAAAATATTTCTTCTGATTGGCACGAAATTCACGCGTTGTAATTATCTGCATAATATTTATATATTTGATTTACACCGCAAATATAGCTATAAAAGTTCAACCTCCAAACTATTTGTGTACCTATTTGTGTACACGCCATTAAAAGCCATATTCAAGCCTACCGCCCGTTGGTTGGTGTTGCTTTGCTTTTTCCCCTCTTTTCGAGTTGATTTTCAGCCTTTTTCCCTCTAAATTCCCCTTGTCTGTTATAAGCATCGTCTGTAATATGCTCTATCACTTCTTCGCAAACGCCCATAAATAAAGGGATTAGAACATGTGTTTCCCCACACTTTGGGAGTTTAGTCCCCACACTTTGGGAGTTTAAAAGTAAATTAGTCCCCACACTTTGGGAGTTTTACCCCTCTTTTTTTGTTTTAATGTGGGGATTGTGTATATTTGCAGCAAATCAATCGTTTATGAAAAAGAAACTACCTATTACCAAGAATAAAGATGTTGTTGTTTCATGGGTATATACATGGTCAAAACAGCAAGACATGTCCATACACGAACAAAGAATAGTTCTTCGCATACTGGAAGCGTGCCAGGCTGAACTAAAGGGAGTAAAGCTGAAAGATTATGCAGGCACGAAACGCAAATTTGAGCATGGACTTTGGGATGTTGATGCACAAATGCATGTGTCTGACGTTATTTTTTCCGGACGTGATTACAATGAAATCA
>NZ_JBDGDM010000097.1:0-1124 GCF_040908885.1 Ruminococcus sp. RTP21358st1_G6_RTP21358_211008 | reverse complement strand
GACGTTTTTTCACTTACGAAGATGATGAGGAATGGTGGAAGTGCGG
This sequence comes from Ruminococcus sp. RTP21358st1_G6_RTP21358_211008, assembly GCF_040908885.1. Taxonomy (NCBI): domain Bacteria; kingdom Bacillati; phylum Bacillota; class Clostridia; order Eubacteriales; family Oscillospiraceae; genus Ruminococcus; species Ruminococcus sp. RTP21358st1_G6_RTP21358_211008. The sequence continues at coordinate 1,078 of NZ_JBDGDM010000097.1, read as the reverse complement.
ATTTATATCTAACCCAAAATACAAAAAGCATACCGGTATTATAACATTTCGTGTATCTAATGACCTTTGGGACGTGTTTACCAAATTCGCAAAAGGATATAGGGAATTTGAACTAAACAAGGCTCTTGCGCTGCCTACAGGCTATTCACTTAGGTTTTATATGCTCATGAGTGGGCAGGTGTACCCTTTGGATATATCACTGGACAACTTAAAAGAACGACTTGGCATACCTGCGGACAAATACAAGGACAAGAACGGAAAAGACAGAATCGACAACTTCGAGGAAAGAGTTTTAAAACCAGCAAAGGCTGCGCTTGATGAGAGCTGCCCATACACATTCAACTACGTAAAAGTGCGTGAAAACCCAAACAACAAACGTAGTAAAGTAACTGGATTTAGATTTTACCCTGTATATCAACCTCAATTCAGGGATGAAGAACTGGAAGTAAAAGAACTTCAAGCAAAAGTAACGGCACGTCACCAAATAGATAGCCATGTGTATGAATACCTCCGTTATTCCTGCGGTTTCACTTCAGAAGAAATAAACCGGAACAAGGAAACATTCATAACGGCACAAGAAAAGATAACCGACCTTATCGGAGAACTGGCTCTCCTAAACGGAAAATCACGAGAAAAGAACAATCCGAAAGGGTGGATTATAAACGCCCTTAAAGGGAAAATCAAGGATAAGTAACAGGATTACCCGGCTGAAACACTCCGGGTAATCTTGTCAAATCAGAGGAACGATTTCCATTTCTACACCAAGTTCTTTCATCTGCTGTTGTATTTCCTCGCTGCTTAGTTTCTCTCTCGCCAGTGCAAGCCCATGAAAGGCGTCCCAGCCTGCCGGCTTCGAAACGATACTACCGTTAAGGACGGCATGGGTGATTTCGCCGCCGGACTTCGCACCCTTGTTCAGTATGAAGAAGAACCGGGGTTCTTCGTGTTCCGTTGTTCCCATAATTCGTAAAGTTAGATGTTTATTTATTCCCCTTTTGTTCCCTTGCCTGCTCTTGGTAGTATTCATAATACTGCTTGTAGTTGTCCCGGTCTTTGGCTGCATCCGTCCAAAGATAGC
>NZ_JBDGDM010000096.1:0-3040 GCF_040908885.1 Ruminococcus sp. RTP21358st1_G6_RTP21358_211008 | reverse complement strand
TTATTTTACTCTGAGGTATTTTTTTCTCAACCTTCTTTCTCGGAATTCCTTATATTTAAATTATATAAGAAGCTCCTATCTAGAGTTTATTCTTCACATCTCAGCCAATCATAAGACCGTTGCATGCTACTCGCCACAGAGAGGTATATGAAGATTTGAGCAGCTACCGTGTAGTTTTTTCCACACGACTTTATTCTGCCTAATACAGACACTGATTCGACAGCATTCGACTTTTTAATCATATTTTGTTCATTTTGCGTTTACAGTTTAGTACCAAGGGTCTGGCACCAATGTAGGAGCACGTTTATTACTCATAATGAAACCTCCAAATATAGTAAATCCTATCAAGCGGAGTGTAGTAAAAATCTATTTACTATTTACTATCATTATGAGTTAAAAAATGTAGACAGTAAAGCTACCCAAGATTTAAGCGCTTACGAAAAATGTCCAATAATCAGCTTCAACCGCATTAGAAAGTTTAATCGGATAATTATCCGCAAAATTATGTGTAGATAATACAAAGGAAACTTCTCGTTTTAATGATCCACACTCTACACTTACAATATAATCCCGTATGTAATCACAAAGTTTCCAAAGTGAAGTTCTATGATATGGTACAACCATGCGACCAATCCAGTCATTATTAAAATCATCATAGTTTTCTTTTTCATCCTCATATGGTGGTTTTATAAATGAATTTATATCATAGCAATTTGCAGATTATCAGGTTTTCCCTTATGATACAAGTTTTGATACATCGGCGTTCCGTTGTAGGTGATCTGAAGAATTCTATTTTCAAAACACACCGAATATGACGTATGAAAAGTAATTTCCTGATGCTCATAATTTTTGTATTTTTCTATATATGCATATATAAGAATCATTAGCCCCCTCCTCTTAGCCACAACGTACACCATTTTCCGGATAGCTTTCTTATCTTAAGATTAATCGTATATTCCTTTACCTTAAGGTTTATTTTTCTGTCTGTTGTGTTTCAATGTATCATTTAACAAGCGTTCTTTTAACTCTTTTGGCACAGTTTTTCCAGTTCCAAGTAATACAACCGCTTTTCTTCTATCTTGCCTCTCAGTAGATGAATGATCAGAGTCATCGTATCCCATAAGATCAATTCCAAGTGAAGCAGCTTCTTCATACATTTTTTCTCTTTCTCTGATTTCTTCATTCGTTGGTTGAATAAAATTTCTCTTAATCATGTATCATTCACCTCCATAAATAAATTTCAACCCTATTGAACCACAGGTTCTTAGAAACTCCCGAACACTTACAAAACCAATAATTTTAATGCACAATATCTCTAATAAAGTTATCTGCATCCGCAATCCTTCTCACATTTTTCTCTCTGGAATCACAAATAGTCACCCGGCCATTCTCATATTTCAAACTTACGAAAGAACCATCACTCCGATAAATTGTCATATGCTCTTCCGGACGATTCAGCGTTTCTATAGGATCTTTCATTTTTCGAATCCGAGCATACTCGGAATCTGTCATAAATAATTCAATTTTCGAAACTGCACGGTTTTTCTTCAATGGTGTAGATCTCCACGAGCCATTTTTGTTCATCCATCTGTCCGCAGACATCACATTATCTTTCATCGCTGTAATCGCCTCTGAAATCCCCTCAATCTTCTCAATCGAAACACCATCCAACACACCTCTTATAATTTTCCCATAATCTTCCTTTGACAATTCCACACATAATTGGATCTGACGTCTCTCGCAGACTTCCCCTGATTCATATGTAATTTTATAACAATACTCAAAATGCATCTTATCCCTGCTTTCTCCCGTAATATAAAACATAAAGCCACGGTGATTTCCCGTGGCTCCAGTATATCACAGATCTGAAAACAAATCTGCCTTATATATTCCCTTTTCAAACATTTCTTTAAAGCTGTCCCTGACAGCCATGACATCTTCCTTATAAGTCATTCCATACCAGGTATCATTGGTACGCAACACTTTCACATCCATTTTTCCTTCAGCCAGTAATTCTCCGATAAAAGTCGGAATCAGATACTCAGCTTTCAGCGGATCAGCTGGAACTTCTTTTTCGAAAAACCGGGCAAAACCAGTTTCCAATATCTCCAGGAAGTCTGGTGTTAATCCCCACATATTCATAGAAACAAGAGAATCTGTATCCAGAGCTGCACCATCTGCCATTGCACCCTCTGCAGTCTTAACAATATTCTTTGTTTCCACAACCTCAGTCAGGTTATTCTGCTCATCCATTTTGCAGATACCACGTGTCACGCCGCCGTTATCTGACAACGTATTTTTCAGAACAAAACCAGCCATACAGGATTTCCCACCGTTTACCAGATATTCATGAACAGATCTGAAGCCCTCTTTTCCGTAATAATCATCTGCATTAATTACAACAAACGGAGTATTCAGCAGCTTCTTTGCTGCCAAAACAGCCTGTCCGGTTCCCCAGGGTTTCGTCCGTCCAACTGGTAAAGTGCATGGAATATCGTTGATATCCTGAAAAGCATAGTCTACAGTTACATTGTACTTTTTACAGATGTCGGCAATGCGTTCACCGATTACTTCTTTAAATTCTTTTTCGATATCCTTGCGGATAATAAAAACTACATGGTTAAACCCTGCTTCAATTGCATCATGGATGGAATAGTCCATGATGATGTGATTAGATGAATCGACAGGTTCTAATTGTTTTATTCCACCACCGAAACGGGAACCGATGCCGGCGGCCATAATTAATAATGTTGTTTCCATAAAAGGCTCCTTTTCAAATATTCTCTATACTCAATTTTTTAATATTGTTAACCTCAGGTAAAGCTCGGTCTCATGAGAGCAGAATCCACATGGAATTAGGATTTTTTCAGTTTTTGTTCTCTAATTTTCTTTCAGGAAAAACTATTTCTGGAAATTTATAATCCTATTTGAAAATTATATTTTTTCTTTATGCAGTCTGACCACAATGCTAGCAATATAGTGTCAACTTAAGCCAGTTATATTGGCTCATCTGTTCCTTGAAAACTAAATAGTAAAAATA
>NZ_JBDGDM010000095.1:0-3121 GCF_040908885.1 Ruminococcus sp. RTP21358st1_G6_RTP21358_211008 | reverse complement strand
CTTAGTCGTAGTTAGTCATTAGCTTGCCGGAACGTTGCGACGCGCGGCGGTGAATATACATTGTGAAATCGCGTCCGAGATAACGACCAACCAATTAAATAGCAATGATGTCTAGTGATTAGCAGACTGAAATGCGGATATTTCCTGTAAAAATCGTTGTCCGTATTTCTTAAGTTTGTTCTGTCCTACACCGGATACATTGAGCATTTCATCCTCATTCTGAGGAAGTTTACTGCACATATCGATAAGGGTTCTGTCGGTGAAGACGATGTAGGGAGGGACAGATTCTTCCTTGGCAATCTGGAGACGGAGCTGCCGCAAGGCTTCAAAAAGGGCAGAATTGCGGCTGGAGTTTGTGGCAGTGGAATCAGCGGATGAGCTTTCTGCGGAAGCGGAAAAACTGTCCTTTTTGAATGAAGTTTTGTGTTTCTTTGTGGTTGATATTTTCTCTTTTTCTTTAAATTTCTTTATTATGATCTTTGTATTTTTATTTTGTAAATCTTCAATATTTCCTGCTTTTAAAACACTGTATTCTCCTTCTGTCTGGATGATATATCCCATACGGATCATCTGGCTTATAAGGAGCCGGAGGTCGGCTTCAGTGCGGTTTTCTAACTGACCATAGCAGTTGTAGGAGGTGGCGCCAATGTCCTTCAGACGGGCTTTTTTGGAGCCCAGGAGGGTGCCGATTACAAGAGCCTGGCCATAGCGGCCGCGCATTTCGGTGATGCAGCCGACTACCCATTTGGCATCCAGGGTCATATCCAGTTCTTCAAATTCCTGGTGGCAGTTGCCGCAATTATCACAAGGCTGATGTGTGGTTTCTCCGAAGTATTTCAGGATGTAATTGCGCAGGCAGGAGGTGGTCATACAGTAGCCTTCCATAAGCTGGAGACGGCGGGAATCCTGATGTTTTACCTGTTCAATTTCCTGAAAATCCATACCTTCGAAGTCTTTGCTTCCAAGAAGGAGTTTGCTGATCATCACATCCTGAGTGGAAAAGAGAAGGATACATTTTGCAGGTTCACCATCACGTCCTGCGCGGCCAGCTTCCTGGTAATAGTTTTCCATGCTCTGAGGCATGTTGTAGTGGATGACGAAACGCACATTGGATTTGTCGATTCCCATGCCAAAAGCATTGGTGGCAATCACAACCTGAGCGCGGTCATAGATGAAATCATCCTGACTTTTTTTGCGGATATCGTTGCTCATTCCAGCGTGGTAACGGGTTACAGAGACGCCTTGTTTCAATAATTTCTCATACAAAGTATCCACGTTTTTTCTGGTGGCACAGTAGATGATTCCGCTTTCGTTTGGGTGGGTTTCTATGTAATTTTGGATAAAGATGTCCTTCTGCTTTCCAGTGAGATGTTCCACTTGATAATAGAGATTTTCTCTGTCAAAACCAGTGACAACAACGTTGGGATTCTTCAGTTTCAGGATCCTTGCAATGTCATTTTTTACCACTTCTGTTGCGGTGGCAGTGAAGGCACTGATGATCGGATTGCCAGGCAGCTGTTCCACAAAATCTATGATTTTTAAGTAACTTGGACGGAAATCCTGTCCCCATTGGGAGATACAGTGGGCTTCGTCTACAGTTACCATGGAGATAGGAGTATGGAGCGCGAAGCTTAGAAATGAAGCTGTTTCCAGTCGTTCTGGTGCTACGTAAATAATCTTATAGACACCTCGCGCAGCGAAAGAAAGAGCCTTATTGATTTGTCCCTCAGTCAGCGAAGAGTTGATATAAGCAGCATGGATCCCCGCTTCATTCAGTGACTTCACCTGGTCCTGCATAAGAGAAATCAGCGGTGAAACCACCAGCGTAATTCCTGGCAAAAGAAGCGCGGGAACTTGATAACAAAGAGACTTTCCGGCCCCCGTGGGCATGATCGCCAGTGCATCCCGTCCGCTTAAAATGGTATCTATAATTTCCGTCTGCCCTTCCCGGAAGGAATCATATCCGAAGTAAGTTTTTAAAATTTGTAAGGGAGTTACTGGTGGAGTACCAGAATTCATTTCTTGTATATTCGAATTGTTTGTTGTCAATTTATTGACCTCCTGCGATGAAAATAGGTGACTGTTTAGTAGTTGCAAAGTTGCACACTTCGAGGGTGCTTTTAGTTTTTTATCATATTTAATGTTGCGTGCATTGAGGTGCTTTTATTTTTTTATCATTTTTAATGCTGCCTGCGCCGTCTTGCCTGTAAGTTCTGTAATACTGGAAAGCACTGGCACATCTCCATATTTTCGGTTTTCATAAAACGCATAATAACATCCATATAGAATGTAAGTGAGCATAATATTAATGTCCTTGTCATCCCGATATTGAGGGTAAGCTCCAAACACCAGCTCCTTTAAAGCTGCTTCAATTTTCTGCACCAGGCATTTACTCCTGCTTCCCGAAAACAAAATCCCGATCAGCGAATCCTTTGCCAGAAACCCCATAAACAGTTCCCTGGAAAAAAAAGTGGTATCCTCCAGCACTCTCTCCGGATGAGTGAGATTCTCCATAATTGATACCACAACTTCCGTTTCCAACGTATCCGAGAGATGATAAATATCCTGATAATGTGCATAAAATGTAGACTTATTAATCTGCGCTTTCTCACACAACTCCTTAATCGTAATCCTCTCCAGCTCCTTATGAGAACGCAACTCTATAAAAGCATTTATAATACTCTGTCTGGTTTTTTCAATTCTAATATCCATATAGCGTTATCCTTTATTTTAATTTGCTATTTAGTTGATTAAAAGTTCTTCAATGCGGACGCATTTGGACAATGTGTATTACTCACTCGCCAGCGCAACGCTCCAGCGAACTAATCGCTAACTGCGACTAATGCGTTCGGGAGAGCCCTCACGCATAAGTCTACGTAAGCGCTGGATTTCGCTTACGCTAAGAACGCGCCTGAAATGGCTCGCTGAAGTAATACACATTGCCCAAATGCTGTGTGTCGGCTGGAACTGAGGTTATTTAGGAACTTTTAACGAGGGGAGGGGGAGTGATTGTTTTCCCGAAACTTTCTTGCCAATGATAGATTAGGTAAAACCAATAAAGCTGCGAAGTATCAACCATCTAAATGGGGTATCGAAGACACATAAAATAATATGTCAAGTT
>NZ_JBDGDM010000094.1:0-3363 GCF_040908885.1 Ruminococcus sp. RTP21358st1_G6_RTP21358_211008 | reverse complement strand
CCATTGAATACTATCAGAGGATTAATAAACCAAAGATTATCGGCTGGTCCTCGGGCTATGATTTCAGCTTTTACAAGTTCTGCAAGTCCTTTATAAACGGCTTTGTCTGTTTTGTATTTGGTATATTCTAGGCATTTTTTTCTATTGAAGATGATTAAATCATTTTTGGGTTTCATGCAGGTCATAAAGTAACCAAAAACCCGAATAGCTGCTTGTGATAGGTCAAAGAATGCAGCAAAGTTAGAAAGATACAATTTAGTGAATTGTTCTTCATCTACTTCTATTTGACGGATAAACGAAGTCTTAAACACTTCTCCAGTTTCAGTGTCGGCTAAAGCTACTACGGCTCTCTTATCGCCACCACTATTACTCTTATACTTTTTAACAACATGATTTTCAATACCTTCTATAGCTTGTTTCATAAAAGGATTTTCTTCGTTCTTTTGAAAATCGGTTAACTTAACTGCTTTTTTATTTTCCATTTTGATGTGTTTTTGGGAAATATTATTCTCCACAAAGTAAACTATTATTTTCCATAAAAACAATATTAAGGGAAATATTATTTTCCTGTTTAGTATTATATTAGGAAATCAGTATTTTCTAGATTGGAAAATGAGAATTTCCAATATGGAAAATGCCCTATATTGTGTATCAAGTACTTAACTTATTCTATTTCTTCTATTCTTAATATACCCCCAAAACAGCACAAAATCAGTCACTTAAAAATCATCGGTCGGGGAGCGCCCAGCGGCAAGGGGCGGGACCACCCGTCCCGACGAGCGCCACACCATAAACTTTTTTTAGAATAAGCACACAACCGTTTTCCGAACCCTGCAAAATTTCTTCCGAATCCGAACGACGTAACACTCCATTGAGAGAGGCTGCCGTTTGGTCGCTCCCCCTTTGGGGGCGGGGGGGGGTTACATACCCATACCGAAACCTCTGCTTCTGGTGATTTGCTTGAGTAGGTCTTTCCCCTCTTCCATAGCTTTTGATATGTTTGGGAAATGATGCCTTAAAGCCTCCAGTTGTTCGGAATTGAACAAGTCTTTCATCTTACCAAGTTCTTTTTTCAATTCCTTGGTTTCGGTCTTTAGTTCTTGGTTCTCCGTTCTTAGTCGGTTACTGGTTGTCCTTGCGTTGTCCATTTGTTGTCTATAATACTCCTTGTCATTCTCGGCTTTGAATGCCTTTGTGCCGTTTCGCTCTTTTTCAAGTATAGCCTTTCCCAGTCTATCGGATAGCTGTTCATTTTCCCCCTCTAAAGCCTTTATTTTGGCTTTTAAGGCATCTTTTTCCCTATCGTTAACCGTTTTCCCTATCAAGCCGTAAAACTTCTCTGAAGCCTTAGAAATGAGTTTTTGGACGTTTTTCTTTGTTTCAATGGAACGTAGTTCTTTCTGAAGCTGAAGAAGCTGGTTTTGCACGTCCTTGTGCTTGTCTAACGCACTGGATATATCGTTGGATAGTTCCTGAAGCTGTTCTTTCGCACATTCGGTCTTGTACTGCATAGCCGATAAGTGTTTGCGATCAGAAGAAACACCACGTTCCATGCCCAGTGCTTCAGATGCTATGGTTTGGAGTTCTGCCATGTCATCACGCGATAAACGCACACTCTTCCCGTTCGGCTGCGTCCAATCGAAAACTACATGGGCGTGAAGGTTAGGTGTCCATTGCTTTGCGTTCATGTATCCTTCGTCCTTGTGTATATGGATTTGAAACGCTTCAATACCGAAACGTTCCTTGCAGACCGCAGCGAATTGCTGGAGTTCCTGCATGGTGGTTTCTTGCTTGATTACTATTACCCCCTCCCGTATGGGTGCTGCTTTAGTCTGCATCTTCTGCCCAACCGTATCGAAATATCTCTGTTTCGCACTCTCCAGCCGATGGGAGATGCTATCTCCAACCCAGCTTTCATTCAAATGACTAAGTTCCGGACGAACATAGTCCAACTCTTTTTCCCTAAAGTTGTGAATCTCACTCCCCGGCTTCACTGCTTGTACATGAATACTTGTTGCTCCCATAAGTTAACATTTTTGTGACAATCGATAACAGCCGGTGACAGCCGGCTGACAGGGGGTTAAGGGGGCTTGTCCCCTTACACACGTACCCTTTAGGGTGCTAGTGTGCTATCACCATACTGCATAGGTGCGAAGTTAGCAAATGTTCTGTAAATGCACAAATAAAGGGGAAAACATTTGGATTTGCGACAATAAAGTACTACCTTTGTTGCTGACCAAACGGTAGCCGACCGATACGGGAGAGTTACCAAAATACAAGCCGCTGGAGTTAATTGACGGACATCCGACATCTCCAGCGGCTTTATTTTTGCCTATCTGCTTCGTCTAGGCATACCAGTACCTCTACTAAAAATGTACTTCAAAGATACTTATTTTCTACCGACTTGATAGTTTTTACCCCATATTCTTGGACATTTTTCCCCCATGAGGTTATCTTTGTAGGGTGAAAGAGAAACCCATAAACGGGGATAGATTGAATGCTGGGAAGCATAAACAATCGGGGTAAGGTTAGCGAACCTTGCCTTTCATCCCCCATTATAACTTTACATAGAGGAACTTTATCTATCCCCCCCCCCGCCCCCAAAGGGGGAGCGACCAAACGGCAGCTTCACTCAATGGAGTGTTACAGTTCATCAAAACCAAGTGATAACTGTCGTTTCTCTGCTTCTTCTTTCTTTTGGGCAGCTAAAGTCTTTTTCCGAACGTATGTTTTTGTAAATGAAACCCTATCCCCATTAAAGACAATCAACGGATTAATGAACCAATTATATTCGTTTGGACCTCTTGCTATGATTTCACTTTGTACGAGCTCTGCCAATCCTTTGTATATGGCTTTGTCTGATTTGTATTGGGTGTATTCTAAGCATTTTCGCCTATCGAAAATTATCATATCATTCTTAGGCTTCATGCAAGTTAGAATATACCCGAAAACCCGAATAGCTGATTGTGATAGATTGAAAAAAGCGGCAAAATTCGCAAGGTATAGTTTTGCAAATTGCTCTTCATCTACTTCTATTTGTCGGATAAACGAGGTTTTGAATACTTCTCCTGTATCTGTATCAGCAACAGCAACTACAGCTTTTTTATCACTTCCCGTACTACTTTTGTATTTCTTAACAACGTGATTTTCAATCCCTTCAATTGCTTGTTTCATAAAGGGGTTTTCTTCGTTTTTTTGAAAATCGGTTAATTTGAGTACTTTCTTATTTTCCATAAACATTCTATTTAGGCAAATTTGACTTTCTATATATCGGTGAAAAAGTATAATTTGATTTTCCACAAAGGAATATTTAAATTTCCATTAATACAATAAAAAAGCAAAATATATCTGTCTCTTATACAC
>NZ_JBDGDM010000093.1:0-5592 GCF_040908885.1 Ruminococcus sp. RTP21358st1_G6_RTP21358_211008 | reverse complement strand
TTAGACATAAAATATGCTCCCTCCTAAGTGACAAGTTTTTATTATTTCACTTGTCTACCTAGAAGGGAGCATATCATTTCCCGGCAGTCCCTTTCTGTTTATTTCTGTTTATATCTGCTTATTCTTCAGTTTCTTCCAGTGTTACTTCCACAACCGTATCCCGATCATCCGGAAGCGGGTAGCTGTCGCAGGTGTCAGCGTTGAGGAAGAAGAACTGATTCTGGGAGTATTCCTTCAGGTTCCAGTAATCCGTAAGCTTTACCTCGGAATTGTCGGAAAGACGGCGGAGTTTTTTGATCTTACCGTGAATTCCGGTAAGAGGGATTGCTCCTGCCTGGGGCTCCATAACGTGGGCGTAGATCTTATTTCCGTTGCGGGTGTAACGGCCCCATTCCGGTTTATCGATTTCAGCATAGCCACAGCCGTAGATGCTCTTGGAGTTCTCGTCCATCCACTCTCCTACTTCTTCCAGAATCTTCACAGACTCCTTCGGAATACGACCTTTTGCATCAGGCCCTACATTCAGGAGCAGGTTGCCACCCTTGCTGACGCACTCAACCAGCATATGGATGACCATTTCAGCTGATTTATAATGACGGTCACTGGAAGAGTAGCCCCAATTGTTATTCAGGGTCAGGCAGGCTTCCCAGGGTACCGGATCACCCAGCTCATTGCGGATTCCTGCTGGTGGGATCATCTGCTCCGGAGATGCGAAATCGCCGGAATATTCTGTAGGATTTGCAGTAAGGATAGAACCGGAATCCTCAGCACTGCCCTCCAGACGGTTATCAATGATCAGCCAGGGCTGGATGGAACGCACCATGGAAATCAGCTCCTGGGCTTTCCATTTGTCGCACTTCATATCGCCGTAGGAGAAGTCGAACCACATCAGATCCAGCTTACCATAATTGGTAAGAAGCTCTTTGATCTGCCCAAACATAAATTCCAGATAGCGGTCGAAATCGCGGTTTTCATTGGAGCATTCCGGATGGTTGCGCATTGGATGGTGCATATCCCCATAGTGTGGGAAATCCGGGTGGCGCCAGTCTATAATAGAAAAATACAGACCTACTTTGATTCCTTCTGCACGGAATGCCTCCAGGAACTCTTTTACCAGGTCTTTGTGGCAGGCTGCATTCATGGAATTGTAGTCAGTAAGTTTGGTGTCAAAAAGGCAAAAGCCGTCGTGGTGTTTGGCTGTGAGCACAGCATATTTCATGCCTGCCTTTTTCGCAAGACGCGCCCACTCTCTTGGGTTGTAATTCTCAGCTGTGAACTCTTCTGTGAGATGGCAGTAGTCCTCATGTGGAATCTGCTCCACGCTGCGCACCCATTCTCCTCTGGCAGGGATTGCATAAAGTCCCCAGTGAATAAACATGCCGAAACGGGCGTCACGGTACCATTCGGTACGTTTTGTTCTTTCTTCGATTACTTTGTTCATTTTATAATGTCCTTTCCTGTAACATTAGGCAAAATACTTTTCCAGTTCTCTCTTCATATCCTCTGGAATTTCCCGTTCAAAGGAAAGCTCTGGCTCGTTTGCCACCCATGCAGCTGCTGTGCAGAGAGTTTTCGCCCCTTCTTCCAGTGCACGAGGAGAAATATATTCTACCGTATCGTGTCTTGTATGCATGCCAAAGCCGTCACGGTTTAAGGTAAGCGCTGGCACACCTTTCCATGCGAAAGTATTGGAATCGCTGGCCCAGACCTGATTTTTGATGGTAACACCCAGCTGATTTTCTTCCATGAGGTTTTTCAGTTCTGCACAGACAGTCGGATCTGCAGTTACTCCCAGAACGTTTCCTCCCAGGAGCTGCCCTGCCAGGTCTACATTCAGATTAAACACATGGCTGCTCATTTCTCCTTCATGGGATTTCACATAATTCTGGCTTCCAACCAGACCTTTTTCCTCGGAGCCAAACCAGATGAACTCCATAGTTCTGGCTGGTCTGTGCTCTGCGAAATGATGAAAAGCTTCCATCACCATGGCTCCGCCGGACATATTGTCATATGCACCAGGGCCTTCCGGAACAGAATCATAATGAGCCGTTACCGTAACGATTTCTTCTGGAAAATCAGTTCCCAGAATGCGTACTGCCACATTGGCGGAATTGCGGGAAATCTCGCTCTGCTGAATGTTCAGGCAGCACTTGGATGCCTGTTTCTCCACGATTTCCACTGCATCCAGATAATGGATAGATGCGCCTGGAAGATCACCTGCCTTGCGGCGGTACTGGGTTGGAATCCGGTCTTCCCCCTGATCCAGCGGCGTGCCGCATATGGTTACAAAGCCAAGTGCACCTGCTGCTTTTATTTTATTTATCATATCTTCACGAATAGGATCGCAGACCAGCACAACTGCCCCTTTTGCCTTGGAAAGACTGATGTCGTCTCCTTTTCCCACGAAGAGAAATGGTGCTGTGATGCCCTCTTCCAGGGTGCAGGCGCCATTCAGGTAGGCACGCACCGGATAAGCCTTCTTATAAGGCTGGCAGATTACCAGCTCTGCCTTTTTCTGCTGAAAATCCGGACACTGGAAAAATTCCATGCGGGGTGTCTGAATGTAGACAGACTTTCCCGTCTGGGCTGCTGCCTGCTCCGCTTCCTTCAAAATGTATTCAGCTGCTTTGTGCTCCCCCTTAGTGCCGGATTCACGGACGTATGCCGTGTCAGCTACAAACTGATACGCGCGTTGTCCATTTGGGTGAATTTCTGTGTATTTATTCATAATTTACTCCATTTAGAGATGGCTTCCGATTTACTCCTATTTAATGCGCTACATTCAGAGGCCTTGCAATTTTCCTTATTATGCTTTGCTGCGCACCTCTAGAGCACAAAGAAAACCATCTCTATATTTCTTAGAAATTCTACTATATACTTCAAAAACTACTATATCTTCTTTTAAATGCAATTTATACTTCCGGCACTTCTTCCATAATACGGATCAACATATCGCCAGTTCCAACATTATAGCCGCTGGTTGCATAAATCCCTACAGACTCGCCATTAGTTACCAGAATTAGCGGAAGCTTGTCTGGATCAACGTACATTCTTCTTCCCAGAAGTTCAATGTTTTCTTCAAAGGAATCGTAATAGATGGAAACATTCGGGAACATCTTCAGCACTTTTGCCAGAAGAGGATCCTGCTTGGCTTCCGGAGTACGAATCATGAAGGAGATGGAATTTTCAAATTCGTGGAATTTTTCTGCATGTTCCAGCATTTCATTCAAAATATGTTCCGTAGGCTCCCGGCTCTCTTCCAGCCACATGAGAATTTTCTTGCCGCCTTTGGTTAACTCAGCGCAGGTTACTGTGTTTCCGGCAGAATCTTTTACTTCAAACTCCGGAAGGGAAATACGCTCCAGCATATCGCCAAGCTGAGCTTCGCGGAGACGCAAGGTTTCTTCTCTCTGTCCGCCTTCTTTTATCGTAAATGTTTTCTCCCATGCAAACTGATTTCCGTTAGGAAGACGGTTGGTGGTGATAATCCGGTAGATTCCTGGAATCAATGCAAGCTCCAGAGTATCCCCCTTCCAGCTTCTGCCGGTAAGATTCAGGGAAACAAATTCATTTCCAACCAGACGTCCCATTGTCCAGTTCTGATAGTAGTTCCATACAGCATCAGCCTCTTTTTTCAGTGTGAGAACTGCGCCACCCTTCTGCTGTTTCAAAACGGACACAAACTGGTCTTTTACCCAATATTCCATTACCTTATTATCTGGATTCAATCTTGCCGGAATTCCCAGTGTACGGGCGATTGCCACAAAAAGTACCTTCTTGGAACGCTCGGTACCAATTCCAGATACCAGACATTCGTATGGAGTTTCCATTACGGTCTCGCGCTCGTTATCCGGGTAGGCAGTGATGTGCACCTGGATATAATTCCAGATTTCTGCCGGATTTGTGCGGAAAGCGGCTTTCTGCTCTTCTGTAAAAAAGGAGAGAATGCCTTTTCGGTATGGACGAAGAAGCTCGTCCTCCACACGGGGATTTAATACGTAATTGATATAGAGGTTATAGCCATTCTCAGCACCAGAAACGCCTGTATATGCCACAGATTTTTCAGTTTTACAATTCTTCTCGCCGCAAGCAGTGCCGTTAACATCCCAAACAAGATCTCGGTACTCCTTAGCATATATCTTTCCATATTCCAAATGCTCTTCCAGCACCCTGCAAACACAGTCTGTATGATCCTTCTCTGAAAGCACATCCACTATTGCCTGACGAAGTTCCTTCTCATCGCCTCCTGCAAGAAAAGCGGTCAGCTCCGGATTTACCCAATTTTCTTTCTTCTCCTTGCGGATCTTGTTTGCTTCATTCAGTCGTCTGGTTCCTTCTGCTTTCTGCTCCTGGGTAGGCATGTCCGGGTTCACCGGGGTGTCAACTGGCGCAATTACATCTACAGCTCTCCAATCCTCAGCTTCCACAGTCTCACCAGTAAGAATCAGGGAAATCTCATCCTGCGCTCTGGTATCCAGATCTGCCTGTGCAAAGCCTTCCATCCCCGGAAGGAATGCCAGAACTCTCACACTTCCCAAACCCGTCACTAAGGAAACTGTTCCCTTCTCGTCTGTCTCTGCCTTTGCAATAGGAAAATACTCTCCCATATTCAACACCAGAAACTGCACTTGAGCGCCCTTTACAGCCGCGCCCTCTTTATCTGTCACTTTTACAGAAACAGTTTTCACCCTGGCATAACGCGTAGTCTGGTTCAACATAACCGCTGCACCTTCTTTGCCGATCACATCCTCCCCTTCTGCCGGGAAAAGATCAAACAGGCGGGAATGCACCATCATTGCTCTGGAAGAAGCATTGGTAAACCACCCCTTATTCAGGATCATAAGCGGCTCACATGCGCCTGTGAAATACCATTTTCCGTCACACCAAAGCTCCACCCATGCGTGGTTGTCATCACAGTGGGACCACCTTGGCACATACACCTGCCGCGCCGGAATTCCCACACTGCGAAGTGCATTTACCAGAAAAACAGACTCCTCACCGCAGCGTCCGTAACCTCTTCGATATACCGTAAGTGCCGGAAGTGTACGGTCATCACCACTATGATAAGTAGCTTCCTCCGCACACCAGTAATTTACCTCAATTGCCGCATCTTTCGCATTTTTTCCTTCAATTCTATCCTTCAACTCATTCCAGAAAAAGCTTCGACACGGAAGTACCTCTTCCTCATTCACCCTGTGATCCAGAATATAATTCAAAAACATCTCCTCCGGCAGCTCTTTCACCCTGTCCAGCGTATTATAAAGAAACAGCCCATGACTTGCGAAATCCTGAATCTCCTCAAAAGTATAATTCACAAGATCACTATAAGGCGCGGTCACATACAAATACTTCATTGCCAGCCCCAGATCTCTGCCGCACCCATCCAGTTTCTCACAAATCGTCTTCAGCGGCTCCCTGTCCGCCCCAAACTTCTCTGTTAATTTCAAAAATTCTTCTTCAATCTTCCTCTGACTGTTCTGAAGAAACATCTATTCATCCTCCTACTTTAAGAAAATTGCTATTTAATTGGTTGGTCGTTATCCCGTACGCGATTTCACAATGTATATTCACCGCCGCGCGTCGCAACGTTCC
>NZ_JBDGDM010000092.1:0-5909 GCF_040908885.1 Ruminococcus sp. RTP21358st1_G6_RTP21358_211008 | reverse complement strand
TGTGACAAGCACAAGAAGTAGCGTTTGCTGCGCAAACTTAATTCTCGGGTTTTCTGTGAACTTTGTTCACAAAAAACGCCTCGCGGAACGTTACCAGTGAACAGTGACTTTATTTTTCAAACATTCTCTGGTTCTGTCAGACAATTTCTGCTATAATGTAAGTAATTATGATACCAGTGTCAACAGGTCAAAAAGCTGTTCGTGCTTGCACAATAAGGCTTTTGAACTTGGATGAGAAAGCAGCGATTTACGCAGTAAATCAGCGGATTTCGAATATTTGAAGGATTGCGGGAGCAGCGCAGCTGCGTAGCAATCCGGGTATCAAATGAGTGCCAAAAGACCTTTTGACACTCATTTCATTAATTATAGTTTCTTTCAATGATGTGAATGTCAAAATATCTTTTGCCCTGGCATCTTTCAATAATGTTATTGAAAAATTAGCCAGCAACTTATTTTCAGGAGGTACGAATGAAATTAAATTCAAAATGTATGGCCTGTCAGATACGCAAACAGGAAGCAAAAATTCGTCATTTTAACGACGAAGACAGAAAAAAACAATATATGGAAGCAATCCGCCAGCGTTTTGAACATCCAAAGGATGACGACTGCGTTCCAAGCATCTCCACAGAACTGAAGAAATTCTACTGTTCCTTCTGGGGCGTTCCTATGGAAGATTTCACCCGGATCAACAAAGAATATGACCAGCTTATGCTGGATTTGGAAGCTGAGCTTCGTTCCACTATCCGTTATTCAGAAGATCCCTTAAAAGCCGCACTTATTTATGCCCGCACCGGCAACTATATCGACTTTGCGGCGCTTCCGGAAGTCAGCAAGGAAACTGCACTTTCTCTTATTAAAAGTGAAAACAAGGATGATCTTGACGAACAGGAATATCGTCAATTCTGCCAGGATATGAAAAAGGCAGAGAATGTTGTATATATTACCGATAACTGCGGTGAGATCGTTCTGGACAAAATTGCCATCCAGATTCTGAAAAAGATATTTCCAAATATACGGATCACAGCATTAGTACGCGGACTGCCCGCTGGAAATGACGCAACCATGGAGGACGCTGAATTTTGCGGTCTTACTGATGTTGTGCCTGTACTTGGAAACGGAAACGACGTAGGCGGTACCTGGCTTCACGGGATCAGTACCCACGCCAGAGAACTTCTATATAATGCTGACGTGATCATTGCCAAAGGTCAGGGAAATTACGAGACTCTGCATGGCTGCGGACTGAACATCTACTACCTGTTTTTGTGCAAATGCGACTGGTTTCAACAGCTTTTTCATGCAAAATTACTACAAGGAATGTTCATAAATGAGAAGCGGGCGCCAAAGGCTACTGCTTTTTCGTCAGATTGACAAGAAACTGTTTAAAAGTTTGTACGATTCTGCCCTAGCCCTTTTGGGTGGTTTTCGCTATACTAACATCAGATGAAAAAAGCATCGAAACAATTTTGATTATAATAATTAATTGAGAAATTTGGAGGAAAAATCATGGCAAGCTTATCATTACAGCACATTAACAAAACTTACCCGAATGGTTTCCAGGCAGTTAAAGATTTCAACCTTGAAATCGAAGACAAAGAGTTCATCATCTTCGTTGGACCATCCGGATGTGGAAAATCTACAACACTTCGTATGATCGCAGGTCTTGAGGAGATCAGCGGTGGTACATTAAAGATCGGTGACAAGGTTATGAACGATGTAGAGCCGAAAGACCGTGATATCGCAATGGTTTTCCAGAACTACGCTCTGTATCCTCATATGACAGTATATGATAACATGGCATTTGGTCTGAAACTTCGTAAAGTTCCGAAAGATCAGATTGACAAAGCTGTTAGAGAAGCAGCCAGAATCCTTGACCTTGAGAAACTTCTTGATCGTAAACCGAAGGCTCTTTCCGGTGGACAGAGACAGCGTGTTGCTATGGGACGTGCTATCGTTCGTAATCCTAAGGTATTCCTTATGGATGAGCCTCTTTCCAACCTGGATGCTAAGCTTCGTGTTCAGATGCGTATCGAGATTTCCAAGATTCATCAGAGACTGGGCGCAACAATCATCTATGTAACGCATGACCAGACAGAGGCTATGACCCTTGGTACCAGAATCGTTGTTATGAAAGATGGTGTTGTTCAGCAGGTTGATACACCACAGCACCTTTATGAGCAGCCAGGCAACCTGTTCGTTGCAGGATTCATGGGATCTCCGCAGATGAACTTCCTTGACGCTCAGATTGCTGAAAAAGGCGGCGACCTTATTGCTAAAGTTGGTGAGTATGACATCGTTATCCCGGCAGCGAAAGCGAAAGTGCTGAAAGACGGCGGTTATGTTGGCAAGACAGTTGTTCTTGGTATCCGTCCAGAGGATATTCATGATTCCCAGATGTTCATCGAAGCTTCTCCAAGCGTTCCAATGACATCTACCGTTAAAGTTTATGAGCTTCTTGGTGCTGAAGTATTCCTGTACTTCGATGTAAACGGAACTCAGGTTACAGCACGAGTTGATCCTCGTACAAACTCCAAGACAGGCGATACAATCAAATTCGCATTCGATATGGAGAAATCTCACTTCTTTGATAAAGAGACAGAGCTTACTATCTGCAACTAATATTTAGAAGAATGAATTTAGTTAGGCCTCAGGGGTTTTCCCCTGGGGCTTTTTTGTGGTATACTATGAGCACTTAATGAGCGTAAGCCCACAGGTGCAGTGCGAATTTAGTGCGAATGCACACCCAGACACTTAGCAAGTCCAAGCCACAGACGCCGGACGCGCTTCGTGTGAACGCACACCTTGAGCAAACTTTATTACTTTTCTACTAAAGGAGCACACCTATGAAATTACTTCAGATTCTCCAGAAATGTCTGGAAGACTGGAAGAATATCAGTCATCTGGATTTCTGCCTTGTAAATTTAGATAACACCATTTATATCAGCACCTGCGATAGAGCCCTTCCTTCCGAAGAGAAACTGGAAGAATTTAAGGAAGATGAGGTGCTGTGTATTTCCAATATGAACTGCCGGCTGTATAAAGTGACAGAGAGTCACCAGCTTCAATATGTCCTGATCGTATGGGGAAATGCGGAGGCCGCTTCCACCATCGGGGAACTGGCTGTCTGCCAGATTGAGAGCCTGCTTACCGCTTACATGGAAAAGAGCGACAAAAACGTATTTATGCAGAATCTTCTCCTTGGCTCCTATTCTGAGGTAGACGCTTTTAACCGTGCGAAAAAGCTTCATATCACAACCACTGTACGGCGTGCTGTTTTCCTGGTGGAGACCAAACAGAGCAAGGACGAAAATGCCCTGGCTACCATCCGTAATATTTTTGCAGCTAAGACAAGAGATTTTATTACTGCTATAGACGATTCCGGAATTATTATTCTCCGTGAACTCCAGCCTTCTGAGGATTATTCCGATCTGGATGATATTGCCCATATGCTGGTGGACATGCTGAATACAGAGGCCATGACTTCTGCCTGGGTTTCCTACAGCAATATTGCAGATGACCTGAAGCAGCTCCCGGATGCTTACAAGGAAGCACGTACTGCCTTAGAAGTGGGCAAGATTTTCTATACTGGCAAGAATGTGTTTGGATATAACCGTCTTGGAATCGGTCGCCTGATCTATCAGCTGCCGGTGGAGATCTGCGAGATGTTTATCGATGAGTTTTTCAAAGAAGAAACTCTGGATTCTATTGATGACGAAACACTCGCTACCATCCGCACCTTCTTCGAAAACAACCTAAATCTTTCCGAAACCTCCAGACAGCTTTACGTACACCGAAATACACTGGTGTACCGCTTCGAAAAGCTGCAGAAAAAATTCGGGCTGGATATCCGAACCTTTGAGGATGCGTTAACGTTTAAGTTAGCGATGATGGTGGTGAATTATATTAAGTATAAGAAAGCAGAATAAAATTCCCCCTCTTAAACAATATATTTTTAACTTAACAATTTCTCTTTTAGTGGCTTTTTCAATTTGCCGACTCTGTTCTTCTGTCAGCTGCTGATTCCTATTCAAAGTAACTGTCTTGATCAAAGTAAATGCTACTTTCTTGAAAGACTGTCCATAGAGCAGAAAGGAGATTCTGGGAAACCTGAAATTGCTCTATGGTCAGATTTATTTTCTTTATTATACATGTTAAAGTGGACTTTAAATAACACGTTTATTGTAAAGTGTAAAAATAAATTCCTGATTATGTGGCATTTTTTACTTATATCCTTCTTCATCCTTCGCCCACTCAAACGTACACTTCACAGCCTTCTTCCACCCTTTCAGCTTCTTCTTACGCTCCTCTTCTGTCATCTGTGGGGTGAACTGCCGGCCGATCTGCCAGTTGCTTTTTACTTCGGAGGCGTCTTTCCAGAAGCCGGTGGCGAGACCAGCCAGATAGGAAGCACCGAGGGCGGTGGTTTCGATGCAGCTTGGACGGACCACCTGAGTGTCGAGAAGGTCAGCCTGGAACTGCATGAGGAAGTTATTGGCGCTGGCGCCACCGTCTACGCGGAGAGCGCTGAGATCAATGCCAGAATCCTTCTCCATGGCTTCCAGAACGTCGTGTACCTGATAGGCCAGGGACTCTACCGTGGCACGCACCAGATGAGCTTTTCCTGCGCCTCTGGTAAGACCAAGGATAGCGCCTCTTGCATACTGATCCCAGTATGGTGCACCGAGACCTGTGAACGCAGGAACCACGTATACGCCGTTTGTGTCCGGCACTGACAGACAATATTTCTCAGAATCCGGGGAACTCTCCAGAATTCCCACTTCGTCTCTCAGCCACTGAATAGCAGCACCTGCTACGAAAACACTTCCCTCCAGGGCATATCCCGGTGTTCCGTCTGCTTTCACTGCAATGGTGGTAAGAAGTCCGTTCTTTGACTCTACTGCCTTATCTCCTGTATGCATAAGCATAAAGCAGCCGGTACCATATGTATTCTTTACATCACCTGACTCAAAGCAACACTGTCCGAAAAGAGCTGCCTGCTGGTCTCCTGCCGCCCCGGCAATTGGGATTCTGCCCCCGATCAGGTTCTCATTGGTATAACCATAAATACAACTGCTTGGCTTCACTTCCGGCAGCATGCACTCTGGGATATCCAGGTATTCCAGAATCTCTTTATCCCATTTTCTCTCATGGATGTCAAAAAGCATGGTTCTGGAAGCGTTGGTGTAATCCGTCACATGAACTTTCCCTTTTGTCAATTTCCAAATCAGCCAGGTATCTACTGTTCCAAAGAGAAGTTCCCCATTCTTCGCACGCTCTCTGGCACCTTCTACATGATCCAGGATCCATTTCAGTTTCGTTCCGGAAAAATAGGCGTCCGGAATCAGACCGGTTTTCTTTCGAACCAACTCTGACATGCCGTCTTTTTCCATCTTCTCAATCATATCAGCTGTTCTGCGGCACTGCCATACAATTGCCGGATAAACCGGCTCTCCTGTCTTCTTATCCCACACAATCGTAGTCTCTCGCTGATTCGTGATTCCGATAGCGTGAATATCCTCTGCATCTACACTGATCTTACTCATGGCTTCTGTAGCCACTGAAATCTGGGAGGACCAGATTTCCTTCGGATCATGTTCCACCCAGCCTGGCTTCGGGTAATACTGTTTGTACTCTTTCTGTGCTACGCTGCACATATTTCCCTTTTTATCAAATAAAATACATCTGGAACTGGTAGTTCCCTGGTCCAATGCCATTATATATTTTCCCATAGTACACCTCGTTTACTTTGCTTGAATTATTTATATTATAGCCTATTTTCACATACAAGAAAATACCTTAACTTGCTATTTAGTGGGTTGAAAAGTTCTTTAGGAGGGACGCATTTGGACAATGTGTATTACTCACTCGCCGGCGCAACGCTCCGATGAACTAATCGCTAACTGCGACTAATG
>NZ_JBDGDM010000091.1:0-6015 GCF_040908885.1 Ruminococcus sp. RTP21358st1_G6_RTP21358_211008 | reverse complement strand
TAAGAATTTTCGAGAATCGTATGTGTTTCACTGTTTAGTTATCAAGGTTGTTTGTCTGTCATCTCTTTGCGACAGCCCGTTTACTTTATCATATCTTTCAGATCTTGTCAAGCACTTTTTTCCAAAAGTTTTTCAGATCTTCAAGAAGCTGTATAAAGTTGTATGTTTCTGTCGTTCTGTTCAAGCGACTTGATTACTTTACCATAAGTTCAGTCATTTGTCAATAGTTAATTCAAATTTTCTGAAAACTATTTTATTTTTCAGTATTTCAGAAGCAATTCCTTGCGACAGCTTGTTTACTATACCACTGCCGTAAGGAATCGTCAAGCACTTTTTACAAAAAAATTTATATTTTTTTATAACATTATTTTCAAGATCCTTTTTCTTCAATCATTGACTTTCGCCCTCAGACATGATAGCGTCAATACATATAACAAATTCATTATTTTATACCCTTTCCCCAGTTTGGAGGTTTCTATGTATCAACAGCAATCACCAGCATTAAAAGAAACAAATCCTCATGGCTCCCAGGCTTTTCCCTGTGCTTTTTACCGTTTAAAACTAAGCGGACACGGAATCCTAGTCAAGCACCATTGGCACGAGGAGGTCGAGATTATTTACTTTCCCGGTGGAACCTTCACCTTAGATATTAATATGGAAACATTTGATGTATCTTCAGAATGTTTTTATTTTATTAATCCCGGCGAACTGCACAGCATACGTGCACGCTCAAAAGAAGTCTCCATGGAATACGCTGTCGTTTTCCAACCGGAACTGCTCTGCTCTCCTTTTTACGATACGGTTCAGACTCAGCTTGTCCAGCCATTGCAAAACGGACGTCTGATTTTTCCAAGATGTATTTCTGCAAACCATCCTGTTTTTCCTATTATAAAGGAGCAGTTCCAGAACATCACTAACGCATTTTACCGCTGCAGCTTTTCTGAACAATTGGAAGAGCTTCATGATTCCTTACATATAAATTTATTCCGCGCTTCTGGAAATGCCATTGTCGGCCTGGCAGATCAGCTTCTGATCAAGGCTTCCCTGTTAAATATTTTTGCAGATTTTTCCAATCGCCAGCTTTTTTCCCAGACTGAAAAATCTGATGACCACAGGGTCGAGACCATAAAAACCACAATCACTTACATCCGCGACCATTACCAGGAAAAAATTTATATCCGCGATCTGGCATCCCTGATCGGACTCAATGAGCAATACTTTTGCCGTTTTTTTAAAAAAGCAATCGGCATGTCTCCCATAGAATACCTGAATGAATATCGCATCCGCCAGGCAGTACGTTTATTAAAAGACAGCAGTCTTCCAGTGACCGAGATATGTCTGGACTGTGGTTATAACAATATGGGGAATTTTCTCAGAGAATTTCGCAAATATACAGGAACCACACCTCTGCAATATCGGAAACACAGCCAGGGGATTGAGAATCCTTCCTTATAAAACACGCTTGCCCCCCTATGTACGAAATGATTTTCCAAACAATCTCTGGTCAAAATTTCGTATTTTTTAATCAAATTAAGGGAAGTATTTTCTTTTTCATGTATGTATAATGTACTTAGTTCAAAGATAATCATTATATATAAGGAGACATAAATGAATAGCACGAAAAAAAAATGGTGGCAGGATAAAGTAGCCTATCAGATTTATCCGAAAAGCTTTTATGACACAAACGGTGATGGAATCGGCGATCTGCCGGGAATTATTGAGAAACTGGATTATTTAAAGGAGCTGGGGGTTGACATTGTCTGGCTTTCCCCCTGCTATCGCTCCCCTCTTGCCGACCAGGGATACGATATTTCCGATTATTACGACATTGACCCGCGATTCGGAACTATGGA
Source organism: Ruminococcus sp. RTP21358st1_G6_RTP21358_211008 (assembly GCF_040908885.1). Lineage (NCBI taxonomy): Bacteria > Bacillati > Bacillota > Clostridia > Eubacteriales > Oscillospiraceae > Ruminococcus > Ruminococcus sp. RTP21358st1_G6_RTP21358_211008. The sequence goes on along the minus strand of NZ_JBDGDM010000091.1, from coordinate 4,162 downwards.
GGATATGGACCGCCTTATCGCAGAAGCAAAGAAGCGGGACATGTATATTGTCATGGATCTGGTTGTAAACCACTGCTCTGATGAGCACGAATGGTTTAAAAAAGCCTGTAAAGATCCGGATGGAAAATACGGCCGTTTCTTCTATTTAAGAGACAAAGAAGATGGTAAGCTTCCTACTAACTGGCGCTCCTATTTCGGAGGTTCGGTATGGGAGGATCTGCCTGGCACCAACAAACAGTACCTTCATGTTTTTCATAAAAAGCAGCCTGACCTGAACTGGGAAAATCCAGAGCTCCGTGAGGAAGTATATAAAAATATTAACTGGTGGCTGGACAAGGGTCTTGGCGGTTTCCGCATTGATGCTATCATTAATATCAAAAAAGCTCTTCCTATGCATGATTATGAGCCTGATCGTGAGGACGGACTCTGCAGCATTAATAAAATGCTGGAGGAAGCTTCCGGAATCGGAGAATTTCTTGGAGAAATGCGTGACCGCACCTTCAAGCCTCACGATGCTTTTTCCGTAGGTGAGGTTTTCAACGCAAAAGACGAAGAGCTCCCGGATTTTATTGGAAACAATGGTTATTTTTCTTCTATGTTCGACTTTAACGAAACCATTTTCGGAGGTTCTGAGAAAGGCTGGTACGATTGCAAAGAAATCACACCTGACGACTACAAGCGCTGCTGTTTTGAGACACAGGCCAAAATGGGGGATTTCGGATTTGTTTCCAATATTATCGAGAATCATGACGAGCCTCGCGGTGTCAGTCACTATATTCCAGAAGGTGATTGCTGTGACACAAGCAAAAAAATGCTGGCGGCATTGAATTTCATGCTTCGTGGACTTCCCTTTATTTATCAGGGACAGGAGCTTGGCATGGAAAATATCCCGTTCAAATCTATTGACGAGGTAGATGATATTTCAACTCTGGATGAATATAAAGTTGCACTTGACGCCGGACTTACCCCGGAAGCAGCTTTGAAAGCTGTTGCCCGCCGCAGCCGCGACAATGCCCGTACCCCCATGCAGTGGACTGGTGAAGAAAATGCCGGATTTACAGCTGGTACACCGTGGCTTCGGGTAAATTCCAATTATACCGCAATTAATGTGGAAAAAGAGACGATTGATCCAAATTCCGTACTTAATTTCTATAAGAAACTGATCGCTCTTCGCAAGGATCCGGAATATAAAGAAACCGTTGTGTATGGTGCTCTGGAGCCATTTATGGAAGACCGGCATAATTTAATGGCATACTACCGTAAAGGAGATAAAACTTTACTTGTGGTTGGCAATTATCAGTGGGATGAGCAGGAAATTACACTTCCATCAGAATGCAAAAAGGTGCTGATCAATAACTACCCGGATATGGTTCTGGATGGAAATTCAGTTAAGCTGCATGGATATCAGGTGCTGGTTGTGGAGTTAGCGTAAACGATTTTCACGCTTGGTATTTATTGTATTCCAACACCTTATTGACAATTTTTCCCATTATTACTATAATAACAAAAGAACAGGGGAGCTTGTACACAGGCTGAGAGGAAATTGTGAATTTCGACCCTTTTACCTGATGCGGATAATGCCGCCGTAGGAAGTCATCATGGGTTTGATTTTTTTCGGAGACACCTCATTGGGGTGTCTCTTTTTTCATATGGCAGCAATGCAGCGTTCGGCTGGGGGCACCACTTTCGGACGCTATATAAAATTAATGCATACATAACAACAGTGCCGGTTTGTAAAAAGATTTTTTCACGTTATAACTCATAACTCGTGGAAACTGCTTCAAACAAGGCCAAGAGAAAGGAAGAAAATTATGAGAACAGCATTAACAATCGCTGGAAGTGACTCCAGCGGAGGCGCCGGTATCCAGGCTGATATCAAGACAATGATCAGCAATGGAGTATATGCCATGAGTGCGATTACCGCACTTACCGCACAGAATACTACCGGTGTAACAGGTATTATGGAAGCAACGCCAGAATTTCTGGCCGACCAGCTGGATAATATTTTTACAGATATTTATCCGGATGCAGTGAAGATTGGAATGGTATCTTCCAGCGCATTGATTGAAACCATTGCGAAAAAACTTCGCCAGTATGAAGCAAAGAACATTGTAGTAGACCCGGTTATGGTCGCTACAAGCGGAGCCAAGCTGATCAATGATGAAGCCATTGAAGCCCTTAAAAGTCAGCTTCTTCCAATGGCCACAGTCCTGACACCGAATATTCCGGAGGCAGAGGTTCTGTCCGGAATGAAAATAGAAACTGCCGAGGATATGATCAAAGCCGCTGCTGCCATCGGGGAGAAATACAGCTGTGCAGTGCTTTGCAAGGGTGGTCATCAGCTGAATGACGCCAATGACCTTCTGTGGCGCGAAGGCAATTACAAATGGTTCCAGGGAAAGCGGATCAACAATCCAAACACTCACGGAACAGGATGTACCTTATCCAGTGCCATTGCTTCTAATCTGGCAAAGGGATTTGACCTGGATACTTCCGTGGAGAGGGCAAAGAAATATATTTCCGGAGCACTTGCTGCTATGCTGGATCTTGGAAAAGGCAGTGGTCCTATGGATCACGGATTTGCAATAAAAAATGAATTCACACTGTCACATGACGAGATTACGGCAGAAGCCGCTGTCTTCACAAATGGGGAATCAGGCGTGTCAGCAAAACAAGCAGCCTCTGTCACTGCAGATTCTGAACTCTCAACCGTAAAACCGACACCAGATAAGGAGGCGAAATAACATGACCGAAAAACGTACTTCCATTTTTGAAAACGGCCTGATCTGGTTTGGCGCTGGTGTTTCCCTGGCGGAAATCCTCACTGGAACCTATTTTGCCTCACTTGGCTTTAGAAAAGGTCTTCTTGCCATTATCATCGGACATATTATTGGCTGTACCATGCTTTTCCTCGCCGGAGTAATTGGCGGAAAAACACGCCGCAGTGCAATGGAAACCGTAAAAATGAGCTTTGGGGAAAAAGGCGGGATTTTCTTCTCCTTCCTGAACGTACTTCAGCTGGTTGGCTGGACTGCCATTATGATCTACGACGGAGCTCTGGCCGCAAACGGTGTGTTACATACCGGAAGCTGGGTATGGTGTCTGGTAATCGGTGCACTGATCGTACTGTGGATTTTTATCGGCATCACAAACCTTGGAAAAATCAACACCATCGCTATGGCAGCACTTTTTATCCTTACACTGGTACTCTGCAAGCTCATCTTCTTTGATGGCGGGACTGCACTTGCCATTGGCGAGGAAGCCATGTCCTTTGGTGCTGCGGTTGAGCTTTCTGTTGCAATGCCACTGTCCTGGCTGCCGCTGATCAGTGATTATACCCGCGAGGCGAAGGAGCCAGTGAAAGCAACTGCTGTAAGCTCTATTGTTTACGGTCTTGTAAGCTGCTGGATGTATGTAATCGGTATGGGTGCAGCGATTTATACCGGTGAATCCGACATTGCTCAGATTATGGTGAAAGCCGGACTGGGAATTGCAGGCCTTCTGATCATTGTATTTTCCACTGTTACCACCACATTCCTGGATGCTTACTCCGCCGGAATTTCATCTGAATCTGTATTTTCCAAAATTAATGGAAAATATGCCGCAATTGCCGTAACCATCATCGGAACAATTGCTGCAATTGTATATCCAATGGACAACATTACCGATTTCCTGTACCTCATCGGTTCTGTATTTGCACCGATGATCGCCATTCAGATTGCAGACTTCTTCCTGCTGAAACGTGCTGACAGTCTGGGCGAATCGGTTGACATAACAAATGCGGTAATCTGGGTGATCGGATTTGTGCTGTACCGAATTTTAATGAGAATTGATATTCCTGTGGGAAATACACTGCCAGATATGGTGGTTACCATTCTCATTTGTATGATCGTGCGAAATGTTTTAAAGAGTAAAAAATAGACTTTCACTTTAGAGTGTATTGGATAAAAGGCTTTCTGCAAGATGTGCGTCGCAATTTGCGGGAATGATTTTTCAAACACGCTCTAGCTTTCGTATAAACACTACTCGGTTCAGGAAAGTGCCAGAGATGGGCTTTCTTATAAATTCAAAAAGGGGCTGCCATTTTGAACCGCTCCCCGTCAAGTAGACAATTGAAAAAATATAAATTTTTCCTGCCAGCAGAAATTTATCTGCTGGCAGT
>NZ_JBDGDM010000090.1:0-7089 GCF_040908885.1 Ruminococcus sp. RTP21358st1_G6_RTP21358_211008 | reverse complement strand
CGGCGAGTGAGTAATACACATTGTCCAAATGCGTCCCTCCTGAAAACTTTTCACCCTCCCAACACACTAAATAGCAATTTTAATATTCTATCGTCTTACCGGAACACCTTTTTCAGCCAGGTAATCCTTCACCTGAGAAATTTCCAGTTCTTTATAGTGGAACAGGGAAGCTGCCAGAACTGCATCGGCACCGCCGTCGGTAAGGCCTTCGTAGAAGTGTTCCAGGGTACCGGCACCACCGGAAGCGATGACCGGGATGGATACGGCATCAGATACTGCGCGGGTTAATGGGATGTCGTAGCCAGCCTTGGTACCATCACAGTCCATGCTGGTAAGGAGGATTTCTCCTGCACCAAGGGCTTCTGCTTTCTTCGCCCACTCAATGGCATCAATGCCTGTATCCAAACGACCGCCATGCTTATAGATGTTCCAGCCGCCGTCAGGACGACGCTTAGCGTCAATGGCAACTACTACACACTGGCTGCCGAATTTATCTGCTGCCTCACGGATTAATTCCGGACGGTCAATGGCTGCGGAGTTTACAGAAATCTTGTCTGCACCTTCGCGGAGCAGCTTCCGGAAATCATCTACAGTACGGATCCCGCCGCCAACTGTAAATGGAATGAATACGTTGGCTGCAACTTTTCGCACCATATCTACTACTGTGTCACGCTGTTCGCAGGAGGCTGTAATGTCAAGAAATACTACTTCGTCAGCTCCTGCCGCATCGTATGCTTTCGCAATTTCCACAGGATCTCCTGCATCCTTCAGGTCTACGAAATTAACACCTTTCACTACTCGTCCATTATTTACATCCAGACAGGGAATAATTCGCTTTGTAAACATAATTATGCCTCCTTCCCAAGCTTCGCAAAATTCTCCAGTATTTTCAGACCGTACTTGCTGCTCTTCTCCGGGTGGAACTGGCAGGCAAATATGTTGTCCTTTTCAACGGAGGCATGAATAGTTACGCCATACTGCGCAGTCGCCTTCACGATTTCAGGTTCTTTTGCCTGAAGGTAGTAGGAATGAACAAAGTAGACGTAAGTCTCTTCCGGAATTCCTTTAAACAGGCGGCCATCATTCTGAAGGTGAAGAGAATTCCATCCCATGTGAGGAATTTTAAGTCCAGGAGCCGGGGGAATCTTCACGATCTTACCTTTCAAAATTCCAAGTCCCTCCACTCCCGGAGTTTCGTCACTGGATTCGAAAAGGAGCTGCAGACCCAGACAGATTCCAAGGAATGGAGTTCCTTTCTCTGTAAGCTCCCGGATCACAGGAACAAGTCCGAATTTATTCAGATTATTCATGGCATCTCCAAAGCTTCCAACACCTGGAAGAATTACTTTATCTGCACTCAGTAATACCTGAGGATCTCTGGAAACTACAGTTTCCTCTCCAAGGTAATGAAGGGCTTTTTCCACACTTTTTATATTGCCTGCATCATAGTCGATTATTGCTATCATTCGGGCTCCTCCTGTTGTCTGTTTTTCGTCAATACTGCGTCTATTGTGTGCAGCATTTTCTGCCATCATATAAATGCTTTTAATCAGCAAATACTGCCTTCCCAAAGCACAATATTGCTGAACATACACTTTCATATTCTTACAGTATAACGCAAAAACAGGCGGTTGCAAAGAGCTAATTCCATGCTGCCGCCTGTTTTGTTAGTTTGTATTGTCTTTCCAGATTAACACTGTTTTTTTTATGAAAAATTACAATTATCTTCTCTTTCAAGCACCAGATTTCCAGCCTGAAGATTGACTATTTTTACTTTATTTCCGATCCAGGGTAAACCAGAATTCCACCCCGTTATCAAAGTTCTGAACACCGTACTGCTGATTCATACCTTCCATAATAGCCTTTACAATAGAAAGTCCGATTCCGCTTCCGCCATACTCTCTGGTGCGGGCTTTGTCTACCTTGTAGAACTTGTTCCACAGATTCGGGAGATCGGCTTCCGGGATTGGGGTTCCGGTATTAAATACCGTTACTTTCACTCTGTTTTCCTGTTTCTGGACTTTGATCTCCACAATTTTTTCTCCATCCAGATGATGCAAGGCATTGCTTACATAATTCGTCACAACTTCTTCTGTCTTAAACTCATCTGCCCAGACATAAAGAGGCTCTGTCTCATTAAAAATCACCCGGGCTTCTTTCTGCCTGATCATGATATCCATGGTGGAAAGAACGCCTTTGATCAATGCAGTCAGGTCAAAACGCTCCATAACAGCTGCGTCTTTTCCGGATTCCAGCTGATTCAGCGTAAGAAGATTCTTTACCAGCTTATTCATCTTGGCAGCTTCATCAATAATGACGTCACAGTAAAAATCCATGCTTTCCGGATCATCATTAATGTTCTCCTTCAGACCTTCTGCATACCCCTGCACAAGAGCAATGGGTGTCTTCAGCTCATGGGAAACATTATCCAGAAACTCTTTTCGCATTTCATCGATTTTCACCTTATTCTCAATATCCTTCTGCAGCTCATTGTTTGCAGATTTCAGCTCGGAAATAGTATGCTCCAGCTGACTGGACATCTTGTTAAAATTATCTCCCAGCACATCAATTTCATTGCCGGCCTTGCTTTTATATCTGGCTTCAAAATCAAGATCTGTCATCTTACGGGAAAGCTCCGTCAGCTCGGAAATAGGTCTGGTCAGCTTTCTGGTTACTGCCATAATACACATTCCACTTATAACAATAATGACAATTCCTACAAAGAAATAAAACTTATTGGAAATATTTGCGCTTTCCTGGATACTTTCCAGAGGGCTTCGGATCAGGAAATAATTGCCATTGTCAAATTTCCCCCAGCACTCTACATAATCCATGCCCACGAAACGGTCATATACCTGCTGAACCACACAGTTATCCGTCTGTTTCAGAATTGTGCCTTTTCCGTTATCCATGTCAAGATCACTGGCATAACCAAAAAACAGCTTGCTTCTCAGCTGATCTTCATTCTCCGGCCAGCACAGATATTTCGTATTATCCTCATTGACAACCACCCAGGTCAGATTATTCCTGGAGCTTTCCTGAATGATCTCAGAAGACAATTCTTCCTGCTCGCTTTCCACATCGTCCTCTGTCATAGAATCCGTGTTGATCTGACTCAGCACTTCCCTTGCTTCCAGAAGAGTTTCCGTCTTTTTTGACACATAATATTTTTCCAGAAATGCTCCGTTGATCATGGAAATCGTGAGAATGGAAAGGAATAAAAGACCTATAAATGTAAACGTGATCTGGTGCTTTATGGAGCGGATTTTCTTTGGCTTCTTTGATTTCTTCATCACTCTACCTCAAACTTGTAACCCATTCCCCATACGGTCTTGATGTACTCACCTTTATCCCCCATTTTACTTCTTAATTTCTTCACATGTGTGTCAATGGTTCTGGCATCTCCGAAATAATCATAATTCCAAACAGAATTAAGGATTTTTTCCCTGGAAAGAGCAATTCCCTGATTTTCCAAAAAGTAAGTAAGAAGCTCAAATTCCTTAAAGCTAAGATCCATAGGCTTGTCATCGACTGTTGCAAGATGGGCAGCCTTATCGATCACAATTCCCCCTGCGCTGAGCACATCTTCCGCTCCGGTCTGTCCGGTACGGCGAAGGATAGCTTCTACTCTGGCTACCAGGATCTTCGGGCTGAATGGCTTGGAAATATACTCATCCACACCCAGGTCAAAACCAAGAAGCTCATCACGCTCATCTCCTCTTGCTGTCAGCATAATGATCGGCACTTTGGAATTCTTGCGCACCTCACGGCATACTTCCCAGCCGTCCATCTTTGGCATCATTACATCCAGGATGATCAGGGCAATATCTTTTTCCTTATAAAAGATATCCATGGCTTCCTCGCCATCTCCTGCTTCCAGCACCTGAAAATTCTTCTTTGTTAAAAAGTCTTTTACAAGCTTTCTCATTCGGCTTTCATCATCCACTACAAGGATTTTTAATGTATCCATATCTTGTCCTCCCTTTTTGGTCAACCTCATTTATCGCATGGTTTTTATACCTTTTTGTACGATTTACCTGTATCTTAACACAGGGGTATGATGATTTTGTGAACGCCAGCACATTTTCTTACAGATGACTTTTTTTCTGTTTTGTGCTATGCTAGAGCGTGTTTGAAAAAGGCTTTCTGCAAGATGTGCGTCACAATTTGTGGGAGATTTCGCTCGGATGAGGGCGCCGTAGCGGGCTACGGCAACCGAATTCGGGTGAAATCTCCCGCAAAGTGGGGCGTGCAGATTACGGGAATGATTTTTCAAACACGCTCTAAGTACAGTGTAAAATATAAATCAATTTTTGAAAAGAGGGAATTCACATGCGTCAGGAAAGTTTTAAAATGGAGCGTCCGGGACTGGTGAAACCGGGAGATAAGATTCAGATCACGGAATATCAGTCCTACATGAACTACAGCTATATCATTGAGCCTGCTGTAGCCATGTCCGGCTGCTATCCGAACTCACAGAGAATCAAGGCAAAGGAAGGAACCATTGTCAGTGTGGAAAAGGCACCGCTTAGTGGGTATGTGGTGATTGCGGAATTTGAGGAATAGCTACATTTAGTCAGGGACTCCCCAAAGGGGGCCCTGACTGATTTTCACTTTTTCTGAAATTTCTCAATCACACACTCCACACTCATGCGTCTTTGTTTACATCATATTTATTTAAATATTCTCTGTAAGAAAAATCCCCGACTACTTTTCAGTAGCCGGAGCACCTTGACAATTCACATATGATTGATTTGATTCGTTTGCACGACGTTCGATCTCAGCTTTGACAGTTTCGTTCCATGGCGCCAGAAGTTCTAATTCATCATCACTCATCCAATCATCAGGCAGTTTTTCCAGCAGATAGGTAAGATAGTGATAGACGTTTACTCCATTGGCTTTTGCCATTTCTACCATTGTGTACACAATAGCGCTGGCCTGGGCTCCGTTTGGTGTGTCACAGAACAGCCAGTTTTTACGGTTATGTGCTTAAGAACATAACCGTAATTATGTGCCGAACTTAGTTATGTGCTCTTAACATATTTCAAGAAAAATGTCATAGTTAAAAGAAACTGTCGAAGAGCTGCATAAACAGTATTCACAGACTCAAGACACATGCTCACCTGTTGAAGAAGGTACTGATAATTCCAAATCGACCGAAGACACTGATAACCAAAAATAACCGTCATTACGATCGTTGTCACCTCCTTTCTCTCTTGGTTCGTTGTCAGTTGCAAACATCATTGACTTGTCTGCCATCTGCTGATTTGTATAACCAAATCTGGCTTGTTCCGCTTCTAAATTTCTAAACATCTCATTTCCTCCTTTCGCTTATTTGCGTTTTGCAAACTGAAATTATATTATAATTGCTATTTGCAAATTTATCAATACTTTTCTTTTCATTTTGCAAACTTTTCTGTTGACAGTTTTTCAATATGCAACTATAATCGAATTATCAGGAGGTACCAATTATGGGTGACAATTTTAATGACAATTTAAAAGAAGCTCGCTTAAGATCTGGATTATCCCAGAAAGAAGTGGCAGAAAATATTGGCGTAGCAAAATCTACATATTCATTATATGAGAGTGGAAATAGAGAACCAAACGTAAATACAATAAAGAAAATTGCTGATTGCTTAAATGTTTCTGCTGATACTCTCCTCGGACTTAATGACGAACTTACCACTCTTGCCGCTCATTTTGATGGCAAAGAATACACCGAAGACGAATTGAATGAAATTCGCCAGTTTGCTGAATTTGTGAAAAACAAAAGGAAATAATCGGCATATCTGCCAGAATGTACATTGACAATATAATATATTTACCCAGGGAACTGTTGGGGTGTTATGTCAGCCGCCGGACACTTTTGTGAAAGGAGGCTGGTGCTGATGGTTACATACAGTGATTTATTTACTTTTGTAATTATGCTTTGTGCAGTCATAACTCTTGTTATTACTTTTTCGCATAAAAAATAGCGCCCCTGCTCTGGTAAAGTAAGGCGCTATTTTTAGCTGATGCTTTATCCGGCGGTCAGGTGTGCACTGACCAACGGTTCTCTTGTTAAATATATTATATGTCACTCCGAAATATTTGTCAATTTTCTTTTTGTGGAAGCAACTGTACAGATTTTTGTACACGTATTGAGATATACTAAAGCGGGAGGTGTTTACATGAGCACATATGAGGAATTACAAGACCAGACCTGCGCGGACGGTATAGACGTAATGGACTATGAATTTAATAGTCCAAACATAAAAGCCTTATATTGTAACAGCACTGTAGCAATCAATAAGTCCATTTGAAGGAATGGTTATACCATTCCGTTTTCATGATCTCCGACATTACTCTGCTTCGATCATGCACGCGATTGGTATTCTGGATCAGTACATTATGGCAAGAGGTGGATGGAAAACAGATACCGTTCTAAAGGCTGTATACAGAAATGTGATCAACGATGAGCAAAAGAAATTTACAGATAAAATTAATTCGCATTTCACAACTATGCAACACGAAATGCAACACGAAAAAGAAAAAACGCCGTAAATACGGCGTTTTCACTATGGACCTGGCGGGAATTGAACCCGCGTCCGAAAGTCTATCCCTTGCGGCATCTCCCATCACAGTCGCTGTATTAACATTCCCTCCACAGCACGCCCACCGACAGGCTTACTGCTTCAGTAGCTTCATGATACATCTACCGGAGCAAAGCTTACCCGGCAAGGTTTCTCACAAGGTCGACGCCAGACTCCTGAAGTGTGAGTGCAACAGGACTGACGGGCAGCACTTAGGCTGCCATTACTAACTGATCGTCAGCGTTTATATTTAGAATTTCCCGTTATTACGCAGTTCGGGAGACTGCGGATGGCTTCCACAACTTCAAAACCCCCGTCGAAACCAGTACAAGCCCTAATCGTATATAATAGGTATTGCTGGTGCGCAGACGAAGTTTGTGTAATTGTGCTTTCGCTAAGATATTATTATATGCATTTTTTGCAAAGCTGTCAATATGGTGTTTTGCTATTTAGTGTGTTGAAAGTTGTTCAAGGCGGACGCACTCGGACAATGGTGATTGCTCACTCGCCGGCGCAA